>NZ_JBHWIE010000561.1:0-3430 GCF_042732085.1 Actinosynnema sp. NPDC059797 | reverse complement strand
TCTCTGCTTCTTGGGGGCCCCGCCGTTTTGTGCGGGGGGGGGGGGGGGGGGCGCCCCCCCCACGCCCCGGAGGGCGACGACCTGGCGGCCGCCTACCTGCGGCTGCTGCTCGACCCGGACCCGGCCGTGCACCAGCCGGCCGCCGACGAGTGGTGCCGGTGGGAGGACGCCGTGGTGCCGCCGCCGCCCGGACCGGGCCGCTTCGACCCCCCGGAGCACCGGCTCGCGTTCGCCCGGATCGTGACCCACTACTGGGCGCACGGTTCCTGGCTGCCCGACAACCACGTCATCGACGGGGCGGACAGGCTCGCCGGCATCCCGGGCGTGATCGTTCAAGGAGAGCTCGACCTGGGCAACCTCGTCGGCACCCCCTGGAGGTTGACGCACGCGTGGCCGGACGCGGAACTGGTGATGATCCGCGGCGCCGACCACGGCGGCAACGACGCCATGACGGAGGCGCGCGTCGCGGCCACCGACGAATACCGGTAACACCCCGGAACCCGGTGCGATGGTTTGATGACAGCCTGAGCACGGAGGGGGCCGGGTGTACGACAGGTTCACCGCGCGCGCCCGGCGGGTGCTCTCGGTCGCCCGGTCCGCGGCGAGCGGGCGCGCGGGCGCGGAAGTGCTCCTCCCCGACCTGCTGCTGGGCCTCGTGCCGGACGGCGGGCCGGCGGGTCGGGTGCTGGGCGAGTTGGGCGTGACGTCGGCCGCCGTACGGCGGCGGCTCCCCGCACCCGGCTCGCCGCCCACTCCCGGCTCGCCGCCTGCCCCCGGCTCGTCACCCGCCCCGGAGTCGCTGCGTGCCCCCGGCTCACCGCCACCCGCTCCCGAGGGGCTGGCCCTGTCGGCGCAGGTGCTGCGGGTGCTCGACCGCGCGCGGGTGGACGTGCCGCCGGCCGAACCGGTCGACGCCCACCACCTGCTGCTCGCGCTGGTGGACGTGGACGACCCGGAGGTCCGGCGCGTCCTCACCTCGGCCGGGGTACCGCCGCGGGTGCTGCGCGACCGCGTGCTGGCGGCGGCCAACGACGACCGGCCGCCCGCGCCGTCGCCGAAGGTGTTCATCAGCTACCGCAGGCAGCAGGCGCGGCACGTGGCGGGCCGGATCGCCGACTGGCTCGCCGACCGGGCCGAGGTGTTCATCGACGTGCACTCGATCCGGCCCGGCGCCGACTTCACCGAGGCGATCACCACCGCGGTCGACGCGTGCACCGCGCTGGTGGCCGTCATCGGGCCGGGGTGGGCCGGGCTCACCGACGACCGGGGCAGGCAGCGGCTGGCGCAGGCGGACGACGTGGTGCGGCTGGAGGTCGAGGCCGCCCTGCGACGGGACGTCGCGGTGATCCCGGTGCTGGTGGACGGCGCGCGGATGCCGCGCGTGGACGAGCTGCCCGAGGACCTGCGCCCGCTGGCGTTCCGCAACGCCCTGGAGATCAGGCACGAGAGCTTCCGGCAGGACGTGGCCCGACTGGGCGAAGCCGTGGCGGGGGGTTGACGGTGGAGCGGTTCACGAGGGGGGCGCAGCGGGTCTCCGCGCTGGCGCTCCGCGAGGCGCGGGGGTTGGACCACGCCTCCATCGGCACCGGGCACCAGTTGCTCGGCCTGCTCGGCGAGGGCGGCGCGGCGGCGGCCGTCCTGGCGTCGTTCGACCTGTCGCTGCCCCGCTGCCGGGAGCACGTCCGGGCCGTCGAGGGGCCCGGCGGCCGGGTGGTGGCCGGGCACCTGCCGTTCACCCCCGGCGCGAAGCGGGCGCTGGCGGCGGCCGTGCGGGAGGCGTTCGCGCTGGGCCGGCGGCAGGTCGGGACCGAGCACCTGCTGCTAGGCCTGCTGACCGAGGAGGACGGGGTGGCGCTGGACGTGCTGACCCGCTGCGGCGTCGACGCCGCCGAGGTGCGGGACCGGGCGTTCGCGGTGCTGGCCGGGATCGAGCCGCCGCCCGCCCGGCGCCCCGCGCGGCTGTTCCTCAGCCACCGGCCGCAGGACCTGCACGTGGCGGGCCGGATCGCCGACCGCCTCGGCGACATCGGCCGGCCGGTGGTGGGCGACGTGGCGCAGTGCGACGTGCTGCTCGCCGTGATCGGGCCGAGGTGGACGCCGACCGAGGCGGTGCTGGGCCACGTCGAGACGGCGCGGACGCGGTCGGTGCCGGTGATCCCCGTGCTGGTCGACGGGGCCGAGCTGCCCACCGACCGGCTGCCGGGGACCGGGGGCGTCACCGTGCGGCACGAGACGTTCCGCGAGGACGTGGCGCGGCTGGCCGACGCGGTCCGCTACGCCCGGCCGGGCGCCGGCTGACCGGCCGTCCCCGGCTGCCTTCACGCGTGATTTGAGGGTTTCGGCGAACTCCCCTGGGACTTGTCTCCCCAAGTGCCAACAAGCAGTTCAATGAAACACTTGAAGCATGGAAGCCGGCGAAGTGCAGCGGTACATCAGCGAGGCGTTCGAGGGGGTCAACGCGCTCGAGAGCGACGGCGACACCTACTTCCTCTTCGACCCCGACCGGGACCTCCCGCCGGAGCGGCAGATGCCGTTCGCCACCCTCGTCACCGGCGACCGCCACGACCGCGTGTCGGACCTCGACCGCCCCGGCGCCTACCGGCTCAACATCGGCCTCACCAAGGCCACCTACACGTCGCTGTTCGGCGCACCGCCCACGGTGCGCGACGCCGACCACGTCCTGGACACCGGGTACGACCACGCCGAGCGCGACCGCCTGATGCCGCACCCGGTCTACGCCTCCCAGCACTGGGTCTGCGTGGTGACGCCGAGCGAGGCGACGTTCGAGACCTTGCGGCCCCTGCTCGCCGAGGCCCACGGGTTCGCCGCGCGCAAGCACGCCAACCACGCCCGGCGCGCGGGGGCGGTCGGCCCGGCGTCCTGACACCCGGTTGGCGCCCGGCCGGCACCCGGTCGGCACCGGTCGGCACCGGGGAAAACCGCTCGGCCACGGCGCGCCGCGTCGGATACGGTGCGCCCGACCCGAGGGAGGAGCACCGTGGCCAGGCGGACACCGCAGGAGAAGAAGCAGCTCAGCTACACCAAGGACCGCCGCAACACCTACGGCGAGAACAGCGCGGCGAGCCGGAGGGGCGTCCACCGGCGTCGGCGGCGGGTCAACCGCGCCAACCGGCGGCACGGCGAGCAGGCCCTGCGCCAGGTCCTCGGCCGGCTCGACGAGCGGACCACCGAGCACGCCGAGCAGGTGCTGTGGTCGCGGCGCCCGGCGACCTTCCAGAAGTACCCCGACAGGCCGCTCGGCGAGGTCGTCCAGGACCGCCTGCGCCGCCGCGTCGCGCTGGGCATCGACGCGGAGCCGAAGGCGCGGCAGCGGATCGAGCGGGTCCGCCGCAACTCGTCCCGCTGAGGGGCCTCGGCCGCCGCGCCCTCCCCCTCGCGCCCGCCTCCCGTGCCCGCCTCCCCCGCGCCC
>NZ_JBHWIE010000560.1:0-3440 GCF_042732085.1 Actinosynnema sp. NPDC059797 | reverse complement strand
TCTGTGGCTCCACATGGTGGCGCACCTGCTGCGGTTGCTGCGGGACGAGCCCGTGAAGCCGAAGCGGGAGATCCTGCCGACGTCGCTGGTCAAGCGCGAGTCCGCGCCGTAGGCCGGAACCGGGCGGAACGGGCGCGAACGGGTCGGACCGGGCGGGTCAGCCCAGGTCGTAGCCCTGGGCCGGCACGGCGTTCGCGCCGATCACCCGCGCCAGCGCCCGGCCGCTCCGCTTCACGGTCCGCACCTGCGTCCCGTAGTCCACGTGCACGATGCCGAACCGCTGGCTGTACCCCGCCGCCCACTCGAAGTTGTCCAGCAGCGACCACGCGAAGTACCCGCGCACGTCCACCCCCGCCTCCAGCGCCGCGTGCACCGCCCGCAGGTGGTCGATCAGGTACCTGGTCCGCTCCTCGTCAACCACCTCGCCGTCCACGACCCGGTCCGGGAAGGCCGACCCGTTCTCCGTGACCACCAGGGGCACGGCCACGTCCCGCCCGAGCCGCTCCAGCAGGGCCGTGAACGACGACGCCCGCACCTCCCACCCGAACCCGGTGACCTCGCCCCGGGGCGGCAGGAACTCCACGCCCCTCAGGCCCGGCCACGGCCCCTCCGCGACCACCGACGGGTCCGCCGCCGAGGCCACGCGGGTCGGGCTGTAGTAGTTCACGCCCATCCAGTCGACGGGCTCCGCGATCGCGTCCAGGTCGCCGGGCCGCACGACCGACGTCCAGTCGCCCAGCCACGCGGTGTCGGCCACCACGTCCTCCGGGTAGCCGCGCCCGGCCAGCGGGTCGAGGAACAGCCGGTTCTGGAGGCCGTCGACCTTGCGGGCCGCCTCCTCGTCCTCCGCCAGCGCCGCGCAGAAGTTCAGCACGATGGAGAACCGGTGGTCGGCGGGCGCCTGGGCGCGCATCGCCCGCAGCGCCAGCCCGTGCCCCAGCAGCAGGTGGTGCGCCGCCTCCAGCGCGCCCTTCGGGTCGACCACGCCGGGCGCGTGGACGCCGGCGGCGTAGCCGAGGAAAGCCGAGCACCACGGCTCGTTCAGCGTGGTCCACTCCCGCACGCGGTCGCCCAGGCGGGCGTGCGCCAGCGCCGCGTAGTCGGCGAACCGGTGCGCGGTGTCGCGGTCGCGCCACCCGCCCCGGTCCTCCAGCGCCTGCGGCAGGTCCCAGTGGTAGAGCGTCACCACGGGCTGGATGCCGCGCCCCAGCAGCTCGTCCACGAGCCGGTCGTAGAACGCGAGCCCGCGCGGCTCCACCGGGCCCGACCCCAGCGGCTGGATGCGCGGCCACGCCAGCGAGAACCGGTACGAGCCCAGGCCCAGCGACGCCATCAGCTCCACGTCGGAGGCGTAGCGGTGGTAGTGGTCGCACGCCGGGTCGCCCGTGTCACCCCCCAGCACCGCGCCGGGCCGGGCCGCGAAAGCGTCCCAGATGGACGGTCCCCGACCGTCCTCCGCGGTCGCGCCCTCGATCTGGAACGCCGCCGTCGCCGCGCCCCAGGTGAAGCCGGGCGGGAAGCGCAGCAGGCCGACGTCGGCCGCCGGGTCCGTCGTGGTCACCGGGAAGTTCACCGAGAGATTCACCCCTTCACCGCACCCTGCATGATGCCGCCGACGATCTGGCGGGCCAGCAGGATGAAGATCGCCACGACCGGCAGCACCGCGAGCGACGCGCCGGACAGCATCAGCGAGTAGTCCGTGTAGTAGCCGCTGGCCAGCGTCGACAGCGCCACCTGCACGGTGGGGCTGTCGTTCGGGTCCAGCACGATCAGCGGCCAGAAGAAGTCGTTCCACGCCGTCATGAACGTGAACATGCCCATCACCGCCGCCTGCGGCCGCACGGCCGGGAACGCCACGTGCCAGAACGTCCGCAGCACGTTGCACCCGTCCACCCGCGCCGCCTCGACCAGCTCGTACGGCACCGACTCCTCGCACGCCTGCCGCATCCAGAACACCGAGAACGCGCCGATCAGCGCGGGCACGATGACCGCCTGGAGCGTGCCGTACCAGTCGAGGTCGGACATGAGCATGTAGAGCGGGATCACGCCGAGCTGCGTGGGCACCATCGACGTGCCGACCACGACCAGGAACAGCGAGTTCCGGCCGCGGAACCGCAGCCGCGCGAACGCGAAACCGGCCAGCGTGCCCAGCACGACGTTGCTGATCGCCACCGTGCCCGCGACCACCAGCGAGTTCTGCATGGCCAGCCAGAAGTCGACGGTGTCGAAGACCCGCGTCAGGTTCTCCACCAGGTTGCCGCCCGGCACCAGCGACGGCACCGCGTCGCCGAGCGCCGAGTTGTCCTTGCTGGCGATGAGGAACGAGTAGTACAGCGGGAACACCGACGCGAGCAGCACGACGACCAGCAGCGCGTAGGCGAGCGGGCCCGCGTGCGCGACGGAGAAGCGCGACCTCCGGCGGGGGACCCCGCCGGACCCGGCGCGCGGCGCTTCGCGGGACCCCTCGCGGGTCCCGGGCGCGATGACCGCCATCAGCCTCACCCCTTCGACGCGATGCGCCGCGTCACCGCGAAGTTGACCAGTGCCACCACGAGCACCAGCAGGAACAGCACCCACGCGATCGCCGACGAGTAGCCCGCGTCGAACAGCCGGAAACCTTTTTCGTACAGGTACATCACCAGGGTCTGGAACTGCCGGTCGTCACCGCCGGTGCCGGTGGCCGTGCCGCCCGGGTCGAACAGCTGCGGCTCGACGAACAGCTGCATGCCGCCGATGGTGGACACGATGACGGTGAACAGGATGGTCGGCCGGATGCTGGGCACCGTGATCGACCAGAACACCCGCCAGCGGGACGCGCCGTCGAGCATCGCCGACTCGTACATGTCCTTGGGCACCGACTGCATGGCCGCCAGGTAGATCAGCGCGTTGTAGCCGGTCCACCGCCACATGACCATGGAGCTGATGGCCAGGTGCGAGGCCCACGTCTCGGCGCGCCAGTCGACCGGGTCGACCCCCACCAGGCCGAGCAGGTGGTTGACGATGCCGAAGTCGCGGCCGAACAGCTGCGCGAACACCAGCGCGACCGCGGCGACCGAGATGACGTTGGGCAGCAGCACCCCCGCCCGCCAGAACGCCCGGCCGCGCAGCCCCCGGTCGAGCAGGGCGGCCAGGCCGAGCGCGGCCAGCAGCTGCGGGACCGTGGACAGCAGGAACAGGCTGAGGGTGTTGCCCAGCGCGTTCCAGAAGTTCTCGTCGGACAGCAGCTCGGTGTAGTTGGCCAGGCCGGTGAAGCCCTGGTCGCCGTCGATGAGCTGCCAGTCGTGCAGCGAGACCCACGCGGTGTAGAGCAGCGGGTAGAGCCCGAAGACGCCGAACACCACGAAGAACGGCGCGACGATCAGGTACGGCGTGTACCTGGTGTCCCACCGGCCCAACCGGTTCCGCCACGACGTCCGCCCGGCGGGGGGGGGGGCGGGGTG
>NZ_JBHWIE010000559.1:0-3447 GCF_042732085.1 Actinosynnema sp. NPDC059797 | reverse complement strand
GCGGGGTGATCGAGGGCGGTGGTCGTCCTCGATGGGCGTTAGCGTCCGCGGCATGAACCTCGACTGGACCGCGCAGCTGGTCGACCAGCTCGACTGGCACTGGCAGCGGCACCTGCGCCCCGGGCTCGACGACCTGACCGACGAGGAGTACGCCTGGGAGCCGGTGGCCGGGTGCTGGAGCGTCCGGCCGCGCGGCGCGTCCACCGCGCCGATGGCGCTCGGCGACGGGGACCTCGTCCTGGAGTTCGCGCTGCCCGAGCCGGTCCCCGCGCCGGTGACGACCATCTCCTGGCGGCTGGCGCACGTCGTCGTGGGCGTGCTCGGCGCTCGGGTGGCCTCCCACTTCGGCGGCCCGCCCGCGGACTACGGCACCTTCGCCTACGCCGCGACCGCCGCGGGGGCGCTGGCACAGCTGGACGAGGTCTACGCGCGGTGGCGCGAGGGGGTGGCGGGGCTGGGGGAGCGGGACCTGGCGCGGCCGTGCGGCCCGGCCGAGGGCCCGTACGCCGAGCACCCCCTGGCGGCGCTGGTGCTGCACGTCAACCGGGAGGTGCTGCACCACGGCGCGGAGGTGCTGCTGCTGCGCGACCTCTACCGGCACGGCGCCGCGTCGCGGGCCTGACCGGTCGGGCCGTGCCCGGTCAGCGCGGTCGGGCCGGGGTGAGGCCCTGGTCGGTGGCGGGGTCGGTGGTGACGGGGTCGGTGGTGGCCGGGTCGCGGCGGGGCAGCAGCAGCGGGGTGGCCAGCAGCAGCACCCCGGCCACGCCGATGGCGACGCGGGAGCCGGCGACGGCGGCCAGCAGGCCGCCCAGGGCGGTCACGGCCGCGGTGGTGAGCCTGGTGGTGATCGTCCACGCGGCCAGGGTGCGGGCGACGAGGTGGGGCGGGAGCCGGTCGAGCCGGTAGGCGGCGAACACCGGGTTGAACACGCCCGCGCAGGTGATCAGGGCGAGTTCGACCGCGATGACCAGCAGCAGGCCGCCGGGTCCGGGGTGGACCAGCACCAGCCCGACCGACCAGCACGCGCGCAGCGCCCCGGAGACCCGCAGGACCCGGTGGGTGCCGAAGCGGGCGACCAGGCGGCGCGACAGCCGTGAGCCGACCAGGCCGCCGACGCAGGGCGCGGCGAACGCCAGGCCGTACTGCCAGGGGGTGAACCCCAGTTCGCCGAGCATCAGCACCGCCAGCAGCGGCGAGGACACCATGATCAGGGCGTTGACCAGGGCGGTGTTGAGCAGCAGCGGCCGCAGCGCCGGGTGGGTCAGGGCGTGCCGCCAGCCCTCGACCAGGTCGCCGGCCCGGGGCGCGCCGGTGCGGGCGGGGCGGGGTTCGCCGCCGCCGATCGCGCCGAGCCCGGCCGCCGAGAGCAGGTGGCTCGCCGCGTTGACCACGACCGTGGTGACCGGACCGAACAGGCCGAACGCGGCCCCGCCCAGCGGTGGTCCCAGCGCGGTGGCGGTCCAGGCGGTGGACTCCAGCCGGGCGGTGGCCGTGAGCAGGTCGGGCGGCGCCACCAGCGACTTGAGGTAGGCGCCGGAGGCGGCCTGGAAGGCGATGTCGGCCGCGGCGACCACGACCGCGACGACGAGCAGGTGGGCGTAGCCGAGCAGGTCGAGCGCGAACGCGACGGGGAGGCTGGCCAGGGCCGCGCACCGCAGCAGGTCCATCCCCACCATGACCGGTCGCTTGCGCCGGAACTCCAGCCAGGAGGCCAGCGGCACCGCGACCGCCGCGCCCGCGGCCAGCCCGGCGGCGGCCAGCGCCGACACCTGCGCGGGCCCGGCGTGCAGCACGAGGACCGCGATCAGGGGCATGGCGTCGAAGGCGAACCGCGTGCCGAACGCGTTGACCGCGTAGGACGCCCACAACCACCCGAACCGCCGACCCACCCCTGGCCCCCTCGCGCACCACCCCGCGTCGACCCGGCGTCGACCCGCCGGGGGATCCAATCGGGTGGGCGCGGTGGTGATCAAACAACCGGCGCGCTCCCGGGCCACAACCGGTGGTTGTGCGCCTAGGGTGGCGGGCGTGGACCTCGATGCCGTGCGCGCGTTCGTCGCGGTGGTGGACGCGGGGCGGTTCCGGGAGGCGGCCGGCGAGCTGGCGATCACCCAGCAGGCGGTGTCCAAGCGGATCGCGGCGCTGGAGCGCGACCTGGCGGTGCGGCTGTTCACCCGCACCCCGCGGGGTGCCCGGCTCACCGTCGACGGGCAGGCGCTGCTGCCCCACGCGCGCGACCTGCTGCGGGCCGAGGAGCGTGCGCTGGCGTCGGTGCGACCCGGTCGCCGCGCGCTGCGCGTGGACGTGATCGGCCGCAGCCTCGCCCCGGCGGGCCTGCTGCGCGGGTTCCTGCGCGCACACCCGGGCACGGAGCTGGACGTGGTGACCCTGACCGACGGCGACTCGGCGACGGCCGCCGTGCGCGACGGCGTGCTCGACGCGTCCTTCCGGGCGGTGACCGCGCGGGAGCTGCCCGGCGGTGTGGCGGCCACGCGGGTGCTCGACGAGCCGATCCAGCTGCTCACCGGCCCGGCCCACCCGCTGGCCGCGGTGCGCGGTGTCGCGCCCGCCGAGCTGGTCGGGCGCCGGATCTGGATGCCCGGCATCGTCGAGGGCACCGAGTGGGCCGCCTTCTACGGCGAGCTGGCCGCCGAGTTCGGGCTGGACATCGACGTGGTCGGGCCCCGCTTCGGCACCGAGCCGGTGCTGGACGCGCTGGCGGGCTCGGCGACGCTGGCGACGTTCGTGGGCGAGGGGACCCGGTTGCTGTGGCCGGCGGGCCACGACCTGCGGCGGGTCCCGCTGCGCGGACCGACGCCGGTCTACCCGCACTCGCTGCTGTGGCGGGACGACAACCCGCACCCCGGGCTCGTCGCGCTGCGCCGCCACCTGGGGCGGGTCCCGTGCGGGCGCGAGGGCACCTGGACGCCGGTGTGGGCGCGGGAGGCGTCCCGGCCGGCCGGTTAGCCGCCGTGCCGGGTGGTCGCCGGTGTGACCGCCGGCCTGGGGCGGCCGTTCCGGGTGGCGGGTCTCAGTAGCCGCCCGGGTCGAGGCAGGCGTCGGTGAGATTGACCCGGTGCTCGTGGCGCAACTGGTCGGCCAGGTCGGCGGGGTCGACGCCGAAGGCCTCGACGACCCGCAGCGACGCCGGGGTCAGCGCCGTGCCCTCGAGGTCGGAGGCGCCGGTGAGCAACCGGTGGTTGTCGGCCTTGGTGCGCTGTTCGCGGACCTCGCGCACGCGCGGGTCGCCGCGCAGCCGCTCGGCGGTCCGGCGCATGTCCTCGTCGGTGCCGAACAGCAGCCGCAGGTCGGTGCAGTAGGCCGCGGGTGCGCCCGGGACCCGCTGGTGCGCCGTCACCGCCACCAGCGCGACCGCGGCGGCCAGGGCGAGGGCCGCCGCGGCCGCGAGCAGCCGAACGGTGGAGGGCATGCACAAACCCTGCCACC
>NZ_JBHWIE010000558.1:0-3457 GCF_042732085.1 Actinosynnema sp. NPDC059797 | reverse complement strand
GGAGTTTCGGGTTCCCCCGGCGGGGGCCCTTTACCCTATGAGGTGGGGGCACCCGGGCGGGCCGGGGCCCGCAACCGGGACGGATTTCAGTCGCTGTCCCCCTCGAACAAGGTGACCTGCCAGTCCGGCAGCACCGCCACCTCGTCCGCCAGCAGACCGACGATGGGGAGGCCGGGAAGTTCGCTCATGGTTTTTCCTTTCGTCGCACCCTCGGGGCAGCGTAGGGGGCGGCCACTTCCATCGCCACGCAGCTAATCAATTAGGGTGAAAAACAGATTGTCCGCGCAAGGGTGAGATCGGAAAACGCCGGATCCGGTGCCCGGCTTTCCCGTCAGCCGCGGGCAACCGACCGGGTCGGGGCGTTCCAGCGGACCGGGAGCGCGGTGAGCGTCCGCATGGTCGGGGTGACCGCCCAGGCCAGGTCCCGTTCGTCCAGGGCGAGTGACAGGCGCGGTGCGCGCCGGGCCAGCGCGCGCAGGGCCGCCCGCATCTCGACGCGGGCCAGGTGCGCGCCGAGGCAGTGGTGCGTGCCGTGGCCGAAGGACAGGTGCCGGGCGCGGGTGCGGTCCGGGGCGAACCGGCGCGGGTCCGCGAAGGCGGCGTCGTCGCGGTTGGCCACCGGTAACAGGGCGGTGACCCGGTCGCCGGGTTCGATCCGCGCGCCGGCGAGCCGGACCGCCGAGGTGGCGACCCTGGTCATGCTGAAGTTCACCGAGGGGCTGTAGCGCAGGGACTCCTCGACCACGCCGGCCAGGAGGTCCGGCCGCCGGTCCAGCCCGGCGAGCAGGCCGGGCCGGGACAGCGCGCACAGCACGGCGTTGGCGATCTGCGCCGCGGCCAGGGCGTGCCCGTCGAAGAAGAGGGAGGCCGCCACCCCGGTCAGCTCGGTGGCGTCGAGCAGCCCCCGGTCCCGGTGCGCGGACAGCAGTTCGGCGAACAGGCCGGTCGGGGGGTCGTCGGTGTCGGCCAGCAGGGCCGACACCTCCTCGTGCAGCAGCAGCTCCCCCCGGTAGACCTCGGTGCGCGAGGCGCCGGGCGCGCCCAGGCGCGCGGTGGCCAGTTCCCGGATGGCCGTGCGGCGGGACGCCGGCACGCCGAGCAGTTCGGCCTGCGCGGCGAAGGTCAGCGGCGCGCAGAGGTCGGCGAGCAGGTCCGCGGTCGGCGCGGCGGCGATCAGCCCGTCCAGCAGCTCCTCCGCGGTGCGCTCGACGTGGCCGCGCAGCCGCTCGGTGCGCCGGGCGGAGAACGCGCCGCCGATCAGGGCGCGGATCCGGGTGTGCGACGGCGGGTCGAGGTCGGTGACCGACATCCTGGTCGCGGGGCCGCGCGGGTGCTGCGCCTCGGCCAGGACCGCCCGGCTGAACCGGTGGTCGCGCAGGAAGTCCCGGGCCTCCTCGTAGCCGGTCACCAGCCACTCGCGCCCGCCGTCGGCGGTGTCCCGCGCGGTGACCGGGCAACCGCGCCCGACCTCGACGCCGTCCCCGACCAGGTGCCGGTGCCGCCGTCCCTCGACGAACTCGACGCCGCCGAGACCTCGCGTGACGTCGCGCATCAGGCGCTCCCCGGTCGCGCGGGACCGGGCGGGGCTTCCCCGGCGGGTGCGGGAAGGGCGTCGCCACCCCCGGAGGAGTGGATCACGCGGCGCGGCACGGACCCACCGTAGATGGCTGATCACGAACCGTCATAGGTGCTTTCGGGTCACGGGTCCGACCGCGCGCCGGTGCGCGCTCCAGGGCCGCACCCGGGCGGCGCGCCGGGCGGCCATGGGTCTGCCCGCGCGCCGGTGCGCGGCGGGGCGGTGCGGCTGCGCGAGCAGGGGGCTCCCGCCGCCGGCCGACGCGGGGGTTTCCGCGGCCGACGCGTTCGAAGGAGAATTCGAGTCGAATTCTAGTCGGGCCGATATTTCGCGCCGACGAAAATCCCGGGCTATTGATCGACTGCGGTGGTGAACTTCGAACAGCTCTTCACGGGTCACGTCCTCCCTGCTACGGTCGGTCGACCGGGAACATTCCCGAAATCCGCCGCCCGCACTGATCTGAACAGGATCGGAGATGCCGATGGAGTCATCTTCAAAGCGGTTCCGGAAACAGGGGTCGCGTCGCGGGATCGCGGTGGCGGCGGTCGCCGCCCTCATTTCGGCGGTGCTGGTGGGCGCCGGTCCCGCCACCGCGGACGTCACCGCGGCGGCACGGGTCGACAACCCGTACGCCGGCGCCTCGGTGTACGTCAACCCGGACTGGGCGGCCAAGGCCCGCGCCGACGGCGGTTCCGCCATCGCCAACCAGCCGACCTTCATCTGGCTGGACCGGATCGCCGCCATCGACGGCGTGCCGGGCGCCCGCGGGCTGCGCGCGCACCTGGACAACGCGGTGAGCCAGGCGGGCGGGCGGCAGGTGGTGGTCCAGTTCGTCATCTACAACCTGCCCGGTCGCGATTGCGCGGCGCTGGCGTCCAACGGCGAGCTGGGGCCGGACGACCTGCCCCGGTACAAGACCGAGTACATCGACCGGATCGCCGCGATCATGGGCGAGTCGAAGTACGCGAACCTGCGCATCGTGACGATCATCGAGATCGACTCGCTGCCCAACCTGGTCACCAACGTCGGCGGCCGGCCCACCGCCACCGCCATGTGCGACCGGATGCTGGCCAACGGCAACTACGTCAACGGCGTCGGCTACGCGCTGGCCAAGCTCGGCGCGATCGGCAACGTCTACAACTACATCGACGCCGCCCACCACGGCTGGATCGGGTGGGACGACAACTTCGGCGCCTCCGCGACGCTGTTCGCCCAGGCCGCCCGCGCCTCGGGCAGCACGGTCGACAACGTCACCGGGTTCATCTCGAACACGGCGAACTACGGCGTCCTCAAAGAGGACCACTACACCGTCAACGACACCGTGAACGGCACGTCGGTGCGCCAGTCGAAGTGGGTGGACTGGAACCGGTACGTGGACGAGCTGTCGTTCGTGCAGGCCTTCCGCACGCAGTTGATCAGCGCCGGCTTCCGGTCGGACATCGGCATGCTGGTCGACACCTCCCGCAACGGCTGGGGCGGCTCCCAGCGCCCCACCGCCAAGGGCCCGACGACCAGCGTCGACGCCTACGTGGACGGCGGTCGCTACGACCGGCGCATCCACCTGGGCAACTGGTGCAACCAGTCCGGCGCGGGCATCGGCGAGCGCCCGAGGGCGAACCCGGCGACGGGCGTGGACGCCTACGTGTGGGCCAAGCCGCCGGGCGAGTCCGACGGAGCCAGCCGGGAGATCCCGAACAACGAGGGCAAGGGCTTCGACCGCATGTGCGACCCGACCTACGGCGGCAACGCCCGCAACGGCAACAACCCGTCCGGCGCGCTGGCCAACGCCCCGCTGTCCGGCCACTGGTTCTCCGCCCAGTTCCGCCAACTGCTGGCCAACGCCCACCCGCGGCTCTAGTTCGCGGCGGGCACGGCCGACCC
>NZ_JBHWIE010000557.1:0-3474 GCF_042732085.1 Actinosynnema sp. NPDC059797 | reverse complement strand
GGGTTGGAGTGGTCATGACCTCCGTCGCGGACGACCGGCGCGGCCTGTTCCGCCTCCTCGACCCGGCGACCCGCCCGAGCCGCGCCGAGCTGGTGTCGCTGGCGCGCTCGGGGATGCGCGGCGTCCGGCTGACCGGGGACCTCGACCTGGGCGCGCTGCCCGCCCGCGCCGCGGCCGGGCACCTGGCGTTCCTGCGCGAGGCGGCGGGCGTCGGGCTGCACGTGCTGTGGCGGGGCCGGTTCGGGGACCTCGACCACCGGCCCTTCCGGCACCTGGACCCGCCGCGCGACGCCGAGGGCCGGGCGCTGTGGCCGGTCGCGCCCGCGCCGCTGCTCACCGTGCGCCGCGGCCCGGACTTCGCCCTGGTCGACGACCGCCGAGGGGGCGCGCTGAGCAGGACCTACCTGGACGACCCGGTCGAGGTGGACCTGCTGGTGGACCCCGGGCGGTCCTGCGCGGCGGAGGCCGACCTGGGCCCGGCGGAGCGGGCCGCGGTGCGGCGCCTGGCCGGGCTGTCGCTGTTCGCCCCCGTCCGGGACGCGTGGGTGGCCCTCCCGGTGAGGTTCCGCTATGCCAGGACGTGAGCGCGACGTGGAGGCCGCGGTGACCGCGGCCCTGGGGCGGTTCTACCGCGACCGCGAGGTGGTCCTCGTGGGCGGCCCGCTGTCGCAGTACGCCGACCGGGTCGAGGCGCTGCTCCGCCACGGCGCGCGACCCCCGTTCGCGGTGGCCAACGGCGCGGGCACGGGCAGCGCGCCGGAGGGCCTGGCGGGTCACCACGGGATCACCGTGGACATGAACAGCTTCCTGGCCCACCGCGCCGGGGTCGCCGCCGTGCTGGGCGCGCCGCCCGACGACGTGCGGGCGGCGGTGGCGGCCTACGACCCGGACCGCGACGCCATCGTGCTGGCCGAGCCCTCGTCCGCGGTGGCCGAGCTGGACGGCCGCCCGGTCGTCGACGCGCAGCACCCGGCCTGGACCCGGTACGAGGACCCGACGGCGGTCGACGCGTTCTTCGACGACAGCGGGGTCGCGCGCCTGCCGTCCTCGGTCGTCGCGCCGGCGGCCGGGCCGCTGGCCGCGGCGGTCGCCGAGCGGGACCTCGGGTACGGCGTGCTGTGCGAGGTGGCGGCGCGGGGCGGCGGCGACCCGACGATGGAGCTGGCCCGCTGGCTCGCCGACGGCGAGGACTGCGGGCCAGCCGCGGACTGGCTCGCCGCCCGCGGCGCGGCGGTGCGGGTCACCCCGGTCCTGCCCGGCGTGCACTGCGCCGCGCACGGCTTCGTCCTGCCGGACCACGTGGTCGTGCTGCACCCGTACGAGGTCGTGGTCCTGCGCCGGGGCGACCGCCCGTCCGTGGTGGGCTGCTCGACCTACGCCCGGTTCGCCCCCGACCAGGTCGCGGCGGTGCTGGGCACCGCCGCGCGCGTGGGCGGCGAGCTGCGGCGGCGCGCGGGCCTGCGCGGCGCGTTCAGCGTGAGCGGGGTGCTGGGCCCGTCGGGGTTCCTGGCGACCTCGGTGTGGACGAGGTTCACCACGGCCCACGCCCTGGCCGCGCACCGGGCCCCGGAGCTGTCGCTGCCGCTGCTGCACGCCGCGCTCGTCGCCGGGCACCCGCTCGGCGTCGAGGGACCGGACCTGGAGCGCCACCTGCGCGACCGGGTCACCGGCGCGCCCGGCGCGGTCGTGTCGATCCCCACTGCCCGCGGCCCGGCCGGCGAGCAGCGCACGCTGTGGCTCAGCCTGGAGGGCGGGCGGTTGCGCGCGACCGACGCCGGCGCGCACAGCGACGGCTGCGTGGTGCACGTGCCGGTCGGCGCGGCGGGCAAGGCCGTGCTGATCGCCGGTCCGGCCCTGGCCGGGCCGGGCGGGTTCCTGACGGGCGCGGTGGTCGACGCCTGCGCGACCGTCGACCGGGCGTGGGAGCTGGGGATCGGCGCGACGCCGCCCCCGGCCGCCCGGTGGGGCCGGGGGGTGGTCTGAACTGGGCCACATCGACATCTCGCGGCTGGAGTACGTGCTCCCGGACGGGCGCACCCTGTTCCGGGACGTGTCGTTCCGGGTGGGCGCGGGGGCCAAGGCCGCGCTCATCGGCGCGAACGGCGTGGGCAAGACGACGTTGCTCGACGTGCTGGCGGGCAACCGCCGGGCCAGGTCGGGCGGCGCGGTCGCCGGCGGCGCGATCGCCTTCATGCCGCAGTTCATCGGGTCCATCGACGACGACACGCTGGTCGCCGACTTCCTGGTCGGCCTGGAGCGGCCCGCGCTGCGGCGCGCCCACCGGGCCGTCCAGGACGCCGAGGCGGAGCTGCTGGAGCACGACGACGAGCGCAGGCAGATGGCGTACGCCACGGCGCTCGCCGAGTGGGCCGAGGTCGGCGGGTACGACGCGGAGGTCTCCTGGGACGTCGTGTGCCAGGCGGCGCTGGGCAGGTCATACGACCTCGTGCGGTTCCGGGAGGTCCGCACGCTGTCCGGCGGCGAGCAGAAGCGGCTGGCCCTGGAGAGCCTGCTGCGCGGGCCCGCCCCGGTCCTGCTGCTGGACGAGCCGGACAACTACCTCGACGTCCCCGGCAAGCGGTGGCTGGAGCAGCGGCTGCGGGACTCGCCCAAGACCGTGCTGTTCATCAGCCACGACCGCGAGCTGCTGGCCCGCGCCGCGACCCACGTGGTGACGCTGGAGGGCCACGGCGCCTGGGTGCACGGCGACGGGTTCGGCAGCTACGCCGAGGCGCGTGACCGGCGGGTCGAACGCCTCGAACAGCGCCACCGCGACTGGAACGACGAGCACGCGCGGCTCAAGGAGCTGGTGCGGACGTTGCAGGTGCAGGCGAAGCTGTCGTCCGCGGTCGCCGCGAAGTACCGCGCCACGCTGACCAGGCTGGCCCGGTTCGAGGCCGAGGGACCGCCGCCGGAGCGGCCGGAGCAGCAGCACGTGCGCATGGACCTGACCGGCGGCCGGACCGGGAAGCGCGCCGTCACCTGCACCGGGCTGCGGCTGACCGGCCTGACCGACGCGTTCGACTTCGAGGTCTTCTACGGCGACCGGGTGGCCGTGCTCGGCGCGAACGGCACGGGCAAGTCCCACCTGCTGCGCCTGCTCGCGGCGGGCGGCACCGCGGGGGACCGGCACGACCCCGAGCTGCTGGGGCCGCCGGTCGGGCACACCGGCGAGGCGAAGCTCGGCGCCAGGGTGGTGCCCGGCTGGTTCGCGCAGACCCACGGCCGCCGCGACCTGGCCGGCCGCACGCTCGTGGACATCCTGCACTCCGGGGACGACCGGCGACCCGGCCGCGACCGCGGCGCGGCGATGGCCGCGCTCAACCGCTACGAGCTGCGCGCCCAGGGCGACCAGGTGTTCGACCACCTCTCCGGCGGCCAGCAGGCGCGGTTCCAGGTGCTGCTGCTGGAGCTGGAGGGCGCGACGCTGCTGCTGCTCGACGAGCCCACCGACAACCTGGACCTGCACAGCGC
>NZ_JBHWIE010000556.1:0-3480 GCF_042732085.1 Actinosynnema sp. NPDC059797 | reverse complement strand
CACTTCTGCTGGTGCGTGGACGACATCGCGTCGGTGTTCGCGGACCTGTGGGAGCACCTGGGCCCGGCGCGGACCGTCGGCTGCCTGTGGAACGACGGGCCGCAGGGCGCGGCGCTGCGGCGCTGGTTCCGGCCCGTCGCGGCCGGCCGCGGCCACCACCTGGTCGACGTGCCCTGCCGGGAGGGGAGCGGCGACCCGCTGCCCGGGTGCGACGTGGAGGTGGCGACCGGCGCGGCGACCGCCGAGGACCTGGTCGCCGCGGTGCGCGCGTGGCGGCCCCGCCTGGTGACCTGCTCGCGGTGGCTGACCTACCCGTTCGACGTGGCCCGGCACGGCCTGGACGGGGTGGCCACGGTCGTGTCGTGGTCGCCGGGGCACGAGCACGTCGGCGGCTCCCGCGCGCCCCGGGACCTGGCGGCGGCCTACGAGGCGGGCACGGGGCGGCCGTGGCTGCAACCGCTCGGCCTGGCGCACGCCCTGTTCGAGGTGGCCGCGCACGCGCTCGCCAACGCGGACCGCGGCACACCGGTGGCCGAGGTGCTGGCGCGGACCCGGCTGGCGACGGTGGCGGGCGTGCTGGACTGGACCGCCGGACCCGCGCCGGGGGTGGCGCTGGTGCCGCTCGCCGGCGGGCAGTGGCGCAGCGGCCCGTCGCTGGTCGTGGTGGACAACCGCCGCGCGTCGCTCGCGCCCGTGACGGGTGCGCCGCGGATCAGCCGGTGGTGATGGTGAAGGTGAACTCGTAGGCCACGTCGGCGGAGTCGGACCGGACCACCCTGCCCTCGCCGCGGGCGGTGGCGTAGGCGCCGGTGCCGCCGACGACGGCCACCGAGGTGTTCTCGAACCCGCCCGCGATGGACTTGTAGTTCCGCCGGCCCGACAGGTGCAGCTCGCCGTCGGCTAGGCGGAACGTCGAGGTGCAGTGCGTGGACACCGAGGGCGGCAGCCCGGTCGTGACGGCCAGCACGCCGCAGTGCGAGAAGCCCTCGCCGACGCGGTTGTCCCCGCTCGCGTCGAACAGGTCGCCGCCGGCGACGAAGCCGCTCCCGACCGCCGGGGTGACGGGCGCGGACATGAGGGTGCGCCTGGTCACCACCTCGACGGTCGCCTCCTCGGCCGCCCGGACCTGGTCGGCCCGGACCTGGTCGGCGCCCACCAGCCCGCCCGCCAGGGCCAGGACCAGCAACGGTTGAACCCGCACGACACCACCTCCGCGTTCGTCCACTCCGAACGGACGGTAAGCGCGGAAGAGGGGTGGTGCGCCGGGCAATCCCACGTTCGTGTGGACCCCCGGCGATCCGCCGTCAGAACCTCCGAACCACGTAGATGCAGTACAGGTCGGCCCCTCCGCCGCTCACGTCGAACGACTCGGCGAGGTCCGTCGCGGACAGGTACTCGCCCAGCACGTGGTGCCGGCCCGCGTTCAGGCCCACGGTGTGGCCGGGCAGCCCGGCGAACGAGGCGCACGCGTCGCCCGTCGCGCCCGGCGCGAACGACGGTGGGCAGCTGGAGCAGGCGGGCAGGTTGAACTCGTGCGCGGTCGACCCGGCCACGCGCACGCTGACCGGCGAGTTGACGCCGTTGTAGAACGTCACCCGCACCGGGCCGGAGGCGCCCAGCGGCGCGGGCACCGGCAGCTGTTCGCCCGTGCCGACCGCGACCTTGGCCGAGATCAGCGCCGACCGGGCCTGCGCGGCGTCGGCGTGCTCGGGGTAGGTGGTGACGAACCGCTCCAGCGTGGTCACGGCGTTGCCCGACTGCCCGTCGCGCAACTGCCCGAGGCCGCACTCCAGCACGGCGCGCGGCAGGTTGTTCCGGGCGTCGCCCGCCACCTTCCCGGTGGCCTCGGCGGTCAGCCCGGCGAAGTACTCCAGCGGCGACAGGGAGTTGCAGAACTCCCCGCGCCCGTAAGGCGCGACGGCCTCGGCGTAGACGGCGTCGAGCGTGGCGGGCACCTCGGCGGCGGCCGGCGTGTCCCCGAACTCGTCCACGACGACCAGCAGGGCGTCCACCGAGCCGCGGGCGCGGGCCACCGGCTCGGTCGACGTGGGGTTGCGCGCCAGCAGCAGGTAGGTCTCGGCGGCCTCGGGCCGGAAGGACGGCTCCTCCTCGACCAGGTCGCGGTAGACCTCGATGGACCGGCTGAACTCCTGGTCGTCCCGCAGTTCCCGCGCCCAGGTCGCGTAGGTCTCGACCAGGTTGTCGCGCGCGAACGGCCGCAGCACGCTGTCCGGGTGGTCCTGCCGGAACCGCAGGTACTCCTCCACCGCGCGGTCGTGGCTGCCGCCGCGCTGGGACTCGACGGCCCGCACGTAGTCGGCGCACTCGACCCGCGCCCGCTTCGCCTCGGCCACGTCGGCGCTCAGGGTCAGCCGGTAGAACCCGGTGACCGCGTCGAACTCGTCGGTCGCGGTCGCGCAGTCCCCGGCCGCCTGCGCCGCGGTCCCGTCGGCGTGGGCGGCGCGCCCGGCCAGGCCGTACCCGGCGTACGCGCCCGCGACGACGACCACGGCCAGCGCCCCGACCAGCACCGGCCGCGACCTGGTCGGCCGGCCGTGCGGGCGGGGGTGCCGCGAGGCGAGGCGGGAGGCGTCGAGCGCCAGGGCCGCGAGCCACACCACCGCGACCGCGCGCCACGCCCACGGCGACCGGGACGCGTCGGTCGCGTAGGCGGTGAACACCAGCGCCACCCCGACCACGGTCGCCACCCACGCGCGCACCCAGCGGCCCAGGTAGGCGTAGCCCAGCCCGAGCCCGGTGAGGTTGAGCAGCACGGCGGCGGCGCGCCACCGCGCGGGCAGCGGCGGGGGTGGGGGCGGGGGCGGTGTCAGGAGGGGCAGCCGAGGGTCGGTCGGCGTGTCGTCGACCCACTCCGGCTGCGCGGCGAACCCGGGTTGCCCGGCAACGCCGGGCTGCCCTGGCGCTCCCGGCTGCTCCGTGGTCCCGAACTGCTCCGTGGCCTCGGGCTGCTCGGTGGATCGAGGCTGCTCGGCGACTCCGGGTTGCTCGGCGAACCCCGGGTGTTCGGTGGTCCCGGGTTGCTCGGTGACGCGGGGTTCTTCCGCGGCCTTGGGTTCTTCCGCGGTCCTGGGTTCTTCTGCGGTCGTGGGCTCTTCCGTTCCCCTGACCCGGTCCGCTGCCTCGTTCGCTGCCTCGTCCGGCCGCCGCTCGTCCATCCACGCCCCCTCAGCGCCTTGCCCCGGTACAGCAGACCACGGGACGGGGGCGCGGGAGGCGGCTTTGTCAGGAATCGGCCACCGGATCGGCCCGGCGCGCTCCACCCGCGCCGCCGACCCGGCCCGGAGCCGAGGACCGCTCGGCTAACCGGCTGCGGACCCGGTGCCGGCCAGCGGCAGCGCCGACCGGTCGCCGGAGCCCACCAGGCCGGCCAGCGCCTCCAGCGCCTCGACCAACCAGTCGTCCAGCCTGGGCGCGGGCAGGCCCTCCGGGCCGACCAGCCGCACGGCCACCGCGCAGCGG
>NZ_JBHWIE010000555.1:0-3483 GCF_042732085.1 Actinosynnema sp. NPDC059797 | reverse complement strand
ATGGATCCGCAGCAGCGGTTGTTGTTGGAGGTTGCCTGGGAGGCTTTCGAGCGGGCGGGCATCGACGCGCACTCGCTGCGCGGCACCCGGACCGGGGTGTTCGCCGGTGTCATGTACCACGACTACGCGCCGGCGCTGGACCTGGTGCCGGACCAGCTCGGCGGAGCGGTCCTGACCGGTAGCGCGGGCAGCGTGCTCTCCGGGCGGGTGGCGTACCAGTTCGGCCTGGAAGGACCTGCCGTCTCGGTCGACACCGCGTGCTCGTCGTCGCTGGTGGCGCTCCACCTGGCCGCGCAGGCGCTGCGGTCGGGCGAGTGCTCGCTCGCCCTGGCCGGCGGGGTCACCGTGATGTCCACCCCGATGACGTTCGTCGACCTGGGCCGCCAGCGAGCCCTGTCCCCGGACGGCCGGTGCCGCGCGTTCGGCGCGGGCGCGGACGGCACCGGCTGGGCCGAGGGCGTCGGCCTCGTCGTGCTCGAACGGTTGTCGGACGCGCGCCGACAGGGCCACGAGGTGCTCGCGGTGCTCAAGGGCTCCTCGGTGAACTCCGACGGCGCGTCGAACGGGCTGACCGCGCCCAACGGGCTCGCCCAGCAGCGGGTGATCCGCCAGGCGCTGGCCAACGCCGCGCTGACGGCCGCCGACGTCGACGCGGTGGAAGGGCACGGCACCGGCACCCGGCTCGGGGACCCGATCGAGGCGCAGGCACTGCTGGACACCTACGGGCGGGCGCACCCGGCCGGATCGCCGCTGTGGCTGGGGTCGCTGAAGTCGAACATCGGGCACACCCAGGCCGCCGCCGGGGTCGGCGGCGTCATCAAGATGGTGATGGCGATGCGGCACGGCGTCCTGCCGAGGACGTTGCACGTCGAGCAGCCCTCGCCGTTGATCGACTGGTCGCAGGGCGGCGTCGCCCTGCTCGACCGGAACCGGGACTGGCCGAGCACCGGTCGTCCCCGCCGGGTCGGTGTCTCCTCCTTCGGCATCAGCGGCACGAACGCGCACGTCATCCTCGAACAGGCGCCGGAGCCGCCGGTGGCCCGGCCGTCGGGCGCCGCGGCGCGGCTCGGGGTCTTCGCCTTCCCGGTGTCGGGCCGGGGACCGGCGGCGTTGGCCGGCCAGGCGACCCGGTTGCGGGCCGCGCTGGCCGACGACCCGGACACCGACGTGGCCGGGTTCGGCGCGGCGCTGGCCGGCGGCTCCGCGCATCCCCACCGGGCGGTGGTCATCGCCGAAGACCGCGAGGAGCTGCTGGCCGGCCTGGACGCGATCGCGGCCGGCCGAGCGGGCGGTTCGGCCCTCGTGGTGGCGGGAGCCGGTGAAGCCGACCACGACGGCCCGGTCTTCGTGTTCCCGGGGCAGGGCGGTCAGTGGCTCGGGATGGGCGTCGAACTGTGGGAGAGCAGCCCGACGTTCGCGGAGCTGATGCGGGACTGCGACGAGGCGTTGGCGCCCCACGTCGACTGGGGCGGTTCCTCGCTGAGGGACGTGCTCGCCGGGGCGCCGGGTGCGCCGGGCCTGGACCGGGACGACGTCGTGCAGCCGGCGGTGTTCGCGGTCGGGGTCGCGTTGTCCCGGCTGTGGGCCTCCCTGGGCGTTCGGCCCTCGGCCGTCGTCGGGCACTCCCAGGGCGAGTTCGCCGCCGCCGTGGCGGCGGGGGCGCTGTCGCTGGCCGAGGGCGCGCGCGTGGTGTCCCTGCGGTCCCGGGTGCTGCGGCGCCTGGCCGACCACGGCGGCATGGGCTGGGTGAACCGGTCCGTCGACGAGGTGCGCGAACGACTGGCCGGTCATCCCCGGCTCGGCGTCGCCGCGGTGAACGGGCCGCTGTCCACGGTGGTCTCCGGGGACACCGCCGAGCTGGACCGGCTCCTCGCGGCCTGGGAGGCCGAGGGGGCGCGGGTCCGGCGCGTGCCGATCAACTACGCGTCGCACTCGGCGGTGGTGGAGGGCATCCGGGCCGAGCTGGCCGACGCGCTGGGCGTGGTCGAGTGCTCCGACGGCGACGTCCCGTTCCACTCGACGGTGACCGGCTCGGTGCTGGGCGGTCGGGAGCTGGACGCCGACTACTGGTACCGCAACCTGCGCGAAACGGTGCGTTTCGCGGACGTGGTCGGCCAACTGCTCGGCAGCGGGCACCGGTCGTTCCACGAGGTGGGCCCGCACCCGGTGCTCGTCAACTCGATCCAGGAGCTGGCCGAGGCCAGGGGGACGTCGGTCACGACGGTCGGCTCGCTGCGGCGCGGCCACGGTGGCGCGCGGGAGTTCCTGCGCAACGCGGCCGAGGCGTTCGCGGGTGGGGTCGACGTGCGGTGGTCCGGGCTGTTCCCCTCGGGGCGGCGGCCCGTGCGGCTGCCCACCTACGCGTTCCAGCGCACCCACTACTGGATCGAGCCGCTGCCCCACCGCCCGACCGGGGGCACCGACGTCGACACCCGGTTCTGGACCATGGTCGACGAGGGCGACCTCGAAGGGCTGACCGCGGCGCTGGACCTCTCCGACGACGCCGCCCGCTCCTCGCTGGGCGCCGTGCTCCCGGCCCTGTCCTCGTGGCGGGAGCGCAGCCTGCGGCAGGAGGAGCCGGCCGGCCGGCAGTACCGCGTCACCTGGCGCCGCACCAAGGGATCGGACCGACCGCTCACCGGCCGGTGGGTGGTCGTGGTGCCGGCCGACGTCGCCGAGCCGACGTGGCTCGAACAGGCAGTCGCGGCGCTGACGGCCCGAGGGGCCCGGGTCAGTCGGGTCGCGGTACCCCGGGAGGCGGGTGTGGAGGCGCTCCGCGACCGGCTGACCACGGCGTTGGACGGCGAACGGGTCGGGAACGTGGTGTCGTTGCTGGGCTTGGACGCGGAGCCGGTCCCGGGCGCGGCGGGGGACGCCGACACCGCGTCCGTGCCGGCCGGCCTGCGCGGCACGCTCGCGTTGGTGCGGGCGGTGGGCGCGCTGGGCCTGTCCACCCCGGTCTGGTGCGTGACCCAGGACGCGGTCGCCGCCCGGCCGGGGGACGCCGTCACCCAGCCGCGGCAGGCCGCGTTGTGGGGGTTCGCCCGGCACGCGGGGTTGGAGCAACCCGTGCCGTGGGGTGGCGTCGTCGACCTGCCGCGCGAGGTCGGCCACGCGGACCTCGCGGCGCTGGCCGGCGCGCTCGGGCAGGACGAGGGCGAGCTGGCGGTGCGGGACGGCGCGGTGTTCTGCCGCCGGCTGACCCGGGTCACCGCACCCGCGCCTCGGACGCACCGGCCGGTCGGGCGCAGCGCCCTGGTCACCGGCGGCACCGGCGCGCTCGGGGCGGAGGTGGCGCGCTGGCTCGTGGCGCGGGGCACGCGGCACCTGGTGCTGGCCGGCCGTCGCGGCCCGGCCGCGCCCGGCGCCGCCGAGCTGACCGCCGAGCTGGCCGGGCAGGGCGCCTCGGTGTCGGTGGTCGCCTGCGACGTGGCCGACCGGGCGCAGCTCGCCGAGCTGCTGGGCGCCTGGCCGGCGGAGCAC
>NZ_JBHWIE010000554.1:0-3496 GCF_042732085.1 Actinosynnema sp. NPDC059797 | reverse complement strand
CGAGCGCCAGGCGCGTCTTGCCGCCGCCGCCCACACCGCTGAGCGTGATCAGTGGCGAGACGCCGAGCCGCCGGCGCAGCTCGGCGAGGAGTTCCTTGCGCCCGACGAACGAACTCAGCGCCCGCGGCACACCACCGGTTGCCTGGTCCCGCTCGGTCATCCGGACACCGTACGACACCCGTCCGTGCGGCTCGCGTGAGATCAACGAAACAACAGGTCCTGCAAACAATTGCAAAGATCGTTCGGGATAACCCCTAGTAGATCCATTTACAGCCGATCTGGCCAGGTCTAGCCTGCAAACAATTGCACCACCTTGCGCAAAGAAGCGTGACGGGAGCAGCGATGCGAGCGAGATCGCGACCACGACGACGTCCCGGGGCGCTCCTGGCCGCCCTGGGCCTGATCGGTTCGGTGTTGGCGGCGCCCACGGGCGCGGCCGCGCCCGATCCCCGGCCGACGTCCACCGCGACCGGAGAGGCGACGGCGACCGGCGAGGCCACGGTGTTCTACCGGCTGCCCTCCGGCTGGACCACCGCCAACCTCCACTACCAGCCCCGCAACGGCCCGTGGACCGCGGTGCCGGGCGAGCGGATGGAACCGGCCGCCTGCGCGGGCTGGGTCCGCGAGACCGTGGCCCTTGGCGGGGCGAGCGGCCTGGTGGCCGTGTTCAACAACGGCTCCGGCGCCTGGGACAACAACAACGGGCGCAACTACGACCTGGACGCGGGCGAGGTCACCGTGGCCTCGGGCGTGGTGGGATCGGGCGACCCCTGCCGGTCCGATCCCACCCCCGACCCGGACCCCGGGCCGGCCAACCACGCCGAGGTCTACTACTACGCCGAGCCCCGGAACTGGACCGCCACCCGGATCCACTACCAGCCCACCGGCGGCTCCTGGACCGCCGTGCCCGGCGTGCCGATGACCGGGGTGTGCGCGGGCTGGGCCCGCGCCTCGATCGACCTCGGCGCGGCCACCGGCCTCAGGGCGGCGTTCAACAACGGCTCCGGCCAGTGGGACAACAACAACGGCGCCGACTACGCGCTGGGCACCGGCCGCACCGCGGTGAAGGACGGCGTGGTCACCCCGAACGCCGCCGACCCCTGCGGTCCGCCCCCCGGTCGGGACACCACCGCGCCCACCGCGCCGACCGGCCTGCGCGCCACCGCCTCCGCCCTGACCGTCGCCCTCGCCTGGACCGCGGCCACCGACGACGTGGCGGTCGCCGGCTACGAGATCACCCGCACCGGCGGCGCGCTGGGCACCGTCGTGCGCACGACCGGCGCGGTGGGCTTCGCCGACGGCCCGCTCACCGCCGACACCACCTACACCTACTCGCTGCGGGCCTACGACGCCGCGGGCAACAAGTCCACCGCCACCGACCGCGTCTCCGTCACCACCGGCGACCAGCCGCCCGCACCACCCGGCGGCACGCCCCTGGGCGGCGACCCGCGCGAGGACTCGATCTACTTCGTGATGACCGCCCGGTTCAACGACGGCGTCACGGCCAACAACCGCGGCGGCAGCCAGCACGTCCGCTCCGGCAACGCCGCCAACGACGACCCCATGTTCCGCGGCGACTTCCAGGGGCTGGTCGACAAGCTCGACTACATCAAGGGCCTGGGCTTCTCCGCCGTCTGGATCACCCCGGTGGTGCTCAACCGCTCCGACTACGACTTCCACGGCTACCACGGCTGGGACTTCCACCGCGTCGACCCGCGCCTGGAGACCCCCGGCGCGACCTACCAGGACCTGATCAACGCCGCCCACGCCAAGGGCATCAAGATCTACCAGGACGTGGTCTACAACCACAGCTCGCGCTGGGGCGCCAAGGGCCTGTTCCAGGCCAAGGTGTTCGGCGTCCGCGACGACCAGTGGTCCTGGTACTACGACCGGCCGGTGCAGGGCTTCGAGTACGACGGCCTGACCATCGACCCCACCACCGGCAAGTCCTACTACAACGGCGACCTGTGGTCCACGGCCGAACCCGCGGGCAACACCTGCGTGGACTGGGGCAAGCCGACCCGGAACACCAGCCCCGAGGGCCACCGGATCTACAACTGCCAGTGGCCCAGCCCCACCTCCGGCATGTTCCCCGCCCAGCTCTACCACCGGTGCTGGATCGGCAACTGGGAGGGCGAGGACGCCCGCTCCTGCTGGCTGCACGAGGACCTGGCCGACTTCAACACCGAGAACCCGGTCGTGCAGAAATACCTCGTCGACGCCTACAACCGGTTCATCGACATGGGCGTGGACGGGTTCCGCGTGGACACCGCCGTGCACGTGCCGAGGGTGACCTGGAACCGCCGGTTCCTGCCCGCGATCCAGCAGCACGCCACCACGAGGTTCGGCGACAAGGGCCGCGACTTCTTCGTCTTCGGCGAGGTCGCCGCGTTCGTCAACGACAAGTGGAACCGCGGCTCGGTCAACCACTCCGCGCAGTTCTTCACCTGGAAGGAGCGCCGCGACTACAGCGCCGACGACGCCACCGCGGCCCTGGAGCAGTACGACTGGGAGCAGGCACAGGGCACCGGCAACCAGCCGACCAGCCGCAACGCCTTCCTCGACGGCAACGCCTACCACGCGCCCGACCACTCGAAGAACTCCGGCATGAGCATCATCGACATGCGCATGCACATGAACTTCGGCGACGCGCCCAACGCGTTCTGGAACGGCAAGGACTCCGACGACGCCACCAACGACGCCACCTACAACGTGGTGTACGTCGACTCCCACGACTACGGGCCGAACAAGTCGGGCGTGCGCTACGCGGGCGGCACCGACGCGTGGGCGGAGAACACGAGCCTGATGTGGACCTTCCGCGGCATCCCGACCCTGTACTACGGCTCGGAGGTCGAGTTCCAGGCGGGCAAGCCCATCGACTGCGGCCCCACCTGCCCGCTGGCGACCACCGGCCGCGCCTACTTCGGCGACCACGTCGCGGGCAGCGTCACCGCCGCCGACTTCGGCGTGGTGTCCTCGGCGTCCGGACCGGTCGCGGCGACCCTGGACGAGCCGCTGGTCAAGCACGTGCAGCGGCTCAACCAGATCCGCCGGGCGGTCCCGGCGCTGCAGAAGGGCCAGTACTCGACCGAGGGCGTCAACGGCGGCATGGCGTTCAAGCGCCGCTACACCGCGGGCGGGGTGGACAGCTTCGCCCTGGTCGCGATCTCCGGCGCGGCGACGTTCACCGGCGTGCCCAACGGCACCTACCGCGACGCGGTCACCGGGGACACCCGGGTGGTGTCGAACGGGACCCTCACCGCCTCCCCGGGCGGCAAGGGCAACCTGCGGGCCTACGTGCTGGACCTGCCGGGCAACCCGGCGCCCGGCAAGGTCGGCGTCGACGGGCCCTACCTGAGGTGAGACCACCGGCGGGCGGGCGGGCGGGGCACGCACCCCCCCCCCCCCGGGCCCACCGCCACACGCAGCTGCCGGGCTGGCCCCTCGCCCCCACCAACTGCGACCCGGGAGCCCGGGAGGGGACCACAATCAACAC
>NZ_JBHWIE010000553.1:0-3543 GCF_042732085.1 Actinosynnema sp. NPDC059797 | reverse complement strand
GGATCAGGAGGGGCGGGCGAAGCAGGTGCCCTCTTCGCCCGGGAACAGCTCGGGCGCCAGGCCGATGGCGAAGTCGCGGATGAGCACGTCGACGTCCAGGTAGGTCTTGGCGCGGCACTCCTCGAAGTTCTCGTCCACACCGGCGATGAAGTTCCCCTCCGCGAAAGGCCGGAACCGGTTCAGGCGCGGGTCGGCCCGGAGGGCGTCCCGGGTCGTCGTCGCGGGGTCGTAGACGATGAAGAAGTCGGCGTCGGACGCGGTGCCGATCGCTTTTTCGAAGTCGTAGGGCTGGCCGTTGGGGGCGGGGTTGTCGGGTGCGAAGACGTTGTCCGCACCGAGTTCGGTGAGCAGGCGGCCGACCAGGGTTTCGGCGCCGTGGCCGTGCACGAACTCGCAGCCGCGTTCGGGGGCGACGCAGAGGTAGCCCGCCGCGCGGTTGGCGATCTTGCCCGAGACGGTGGAGGCGATCCCGTCGTACTTGGACCTGATGGTGTCGAACTGGGCGTTGGCGGTGGCTTCGGCGTTGTAGAAGGCGGCGATCATCTTGATCCACTCCGCGGAGGCCAGGGCGTGGCGCTCCAACCGGTTGGAGACGCTGACGCCGGGGATCCCGGCGGCTCGGGCGTTGCCGACGTCGTCGAAGCCCTTGCCGAAGCCGGACATGAACACGACCTGGTTGCCCAGGCCGAGCACGGCTTCCTCGTCCAGGTCGGTGTACTCGCCGATGGACAGGGGTCTGCCCGCGGCCTCGGCCACCCCGGCGTACCAGGCGTCCTTCTCCGCGTTGCCCAGCAGTTGCCCGCTCAGGCCCTTGACGGTGTCGTTCCGGCCCAGGCGGTCGACCATGGCGAGGGCGTTGAACGAGGTGACCGAGACGTTAGTGACCGGCACCTGCACGAACAGCGCACCCTCCAGTTCGCCGGTGGCCTCGGGTTGGGGCGTGCCGCACTGGTAGAGCACGTACTTCAGCTCGGGGCCGCCGGTGTTCTCGGTGTCGGTGAGCGTGATGGTCTTGTAGGAGCCGTGGTAGCCGATGTCCCACAGCTCGGACTCGGTGACCGTGCTCTTGTCCGGGAAGTGGTCCCGGCCCTCGGCGTGCTCCGTGGCACAGCCTTCCGGGCGGCTCGACGCGCCGGGGCTCGTCCCACCGCAGCCGGCGAGGACCAGGAGCAGGGCGGCGGCCGAGCAGAGGAGTGCCTTCACGGTGGTGTTCTCCTGCGTGTCCGTAACGGGTTCGGAGGGGCGACGCGGTCAGCCGGTGCGCGCGTCTTCGGGCACCGGCACGGCGAGGCCGCGCAGGTGGGTGACGAGGGAGCCGAAGCCGACGCCCCGCGCGCCGTCGACGGTCCAGCGGCACGGCGTGCCGGGCTCGACCCGCAGGACGTGGTCGGTGGGGGTCGTCGCGGGCGCCCACCCGGCGCGCCGCACGGCGTGCTCCGCCCACTGCCGCAGCCGGCCCTCGGCGATCACCTGGGCGGTGGCGCGGGGCGCGGTGCCGTCGGCGACGACGATCGTGGCCGCCGCGTCGTCGAAGGACATGTCCTCCCCCGCGAAGGCACGGGTGACCGCGTCGCCGCAGGCGAGGTCCTCGGGCGCGCCGGCGGTCACCGCGCCGTCGCCGTCGACCAGCCACACCTGGTCGGCGCGGCGCAGCGCGAACCCCAGGTCGTGGGTCGACAGGACGACGGCCGCGCCGGTGGTCGCGGCGAGGCGGGTCAGCATCGCCGCGAACTCGATGCGCCGCGCCACGTCCAGGAACGCGGTGGGCTCGTCCAGCACCAGCACCGCCGGCTCCTGGGCCAGGGCGCGGGCCACCATCACCCGCTGCCGCTCGCCGTCGGACAGGTCGGTCAGGGGGCGGTCGCGCAACTCCTCCACCCCCGCGTCGGCCAGGGCCCGGTCCACCGCCGCGCGGTCCCGCGCGCCCTCCCGGCCGATCCACGACCGGTGGGGGATCCGGCCCAGCGCGACCACCGACTCGACGCTCATCTGCCCCACGTCGACCGGTTCGGTCAGGGTGACCGCGAGGCGTCGGGCGCGCTGTCGCGGCGAGAGGTCGGCGAGGTCGCGGCCGTCGAGCAGGACGTGGCCCGCCAGCGGCGGCTGCGCCCCGACCAGGGTGCGCAGCAGGGTGGACTTGCCCGCGCCGTTGGGGCCGATCAGGGTGATCAGCTCGCCGGGCCGGGCGGCCAGGTGCACGTCGCGCAGCACGGTGACGGCCGGGTGGCGGCGCCGGCGCGGATAGCCCGCGTTCACGGCCACGGCCTGGAGGGCCGGTCGGGGTTCGGTGGTCATCGCGCCCGCCTCCTGGCCCGACCGGACAGCAGCACCCACAGGATCACGGGCGCGCCGACGAACGCGGTCACGGAGTTGAGCGGCAGCGAGGTCCTGGTCAGCCCGTTGCCGCCGGCGACGTACTCGGCCACGAGCACGACCACCGCCCCGATCAGGGCGCTCGCGGGCAGCACCAGCCGGTGGTCGGCGGTCCGCAGCAGCCCCCGGGCCAGGTGGGGCGCGGCGAGGCCGACGAAGCCGATGGCGCCGCAGTAGGCCGTGGTGACGCCCGACAGCACGGCCACGCTCGCCAGGGACAGGAAGTGCACCCGAAGGACGTTGACGCCCAGGCTGCCCGCGTACCGGTCGCCCAGCAGCAGGGCGTTGAGCGGCTGGGCCAGGAAGACCGACAGCCCGAGCACGACGGCGCAGGACGCGGCGACGACCCGCAACTCGTTCCAGGTCACGTTGCGCACCGAGCCGCGCGTGAAGGTCGTCAGGGCCTGCAGCCGGTCGGGGTCGGTGTAGTAGACCAGCACGTCCACCAGGGCGCCGGCCAGGTAGCCGAGCATCACGCCGACGACCAGCACCACGACCGGGTCGCCGACGCGGCGGGCGATGCCCAGGGCGATCAGCAGCACCCCGGCGGCGCCGGCGACCGCGGCGCCGGTGACGCCGAGCTGGCTCACCACGCCCAGCCCCGACAGCCAGCCGACGCCGCCGGCACCCAGGATGACGACCGCGGCGCCGAGGATCGCGCCGGAGCTGACGCCGAGCACGAACGGGTCGGCCAGCGGGTTGCGGAACAGGGTCTGCATCTGGGCCCCGCCCACCGCCAGCGCGGCCCCGGCCAGCAGCCCGGCCACGACCTTCGGCAGCCGCGCGTCCAGCACGATCGTGCGGTTGACCTCGGACGCGACTCCCTGACCGGTGAGGGCGCCCAGCACCTCCCCGATCGGGATGGCGATCGAACCCTGCGCGATCAGCACCACGACCACGCCCAGGAGCAGCAGGACCAGCAGCAGGAACAGCCCCGCCACGTACCCGGTGCGCCGGCGAGGCGGTCCGACTCCCCGCGGCGTCGTGGTGACCCCGCCCTCGACCCCGCCCCCGACCCCGCCCCCGACCGCGTCCTCGACCCCCGTGCGACTACCCGACACCGCGCACCCTGTTCCTCCCCGCCGGGCCTGTGTCGCTCGTGCCACCACCGAAGAAGTCGGGGCGCGCCGGAGGCCGTTTCACGGGAGCGGGAAATCACGCGGACGCGTG
>NZ_JBHWIE010000552.1:0-3560 GCF_042732085.1 Actinosynnema sp. NPDC059797 | reverse complement strand
ACCGACCCTATCCAGGCAGGGCTGTTGCGCTGTCACCCCAGACCACCAACACCAGCCAACCCACACCAACAGTTCTGAATAACGCTCGTACGTTCAGGTCCGGCGAGTCGTACGTTCAGGTCTCGCGAGTCGTACGTTCAGGTCTCGCGAGTCGTACGTCCAGGACCCCCGAGTTCCCCGTTCGCGTCGCCCCGAGGGGTGCCTGAACGCAGAACTCGGGGTGCCGGAACGTACGACACGCGCGTTCTGGACGTACGACTCGCGATGTCTCAGTGGAGGACACGCGGTGTTGGAGTGGAGGACACGCGGGTTAGGTGGGGGTGTCCAGGGCTTGGTGCGCGGCGGCCAGTTCGGTGCGCGCCGCGCGTTCGATCAGGCGGAAGCCCAGGCGGGTGGTCAGGGACACCGCCTGCTCGGCCAGCGCGCGCGCCTCGTCCGGCTCGCCGAGCAGCCGCCGCACGCCCGCCAGCCCCACCAGCGCCCGCGCCTCGCCCGCCGGGTAACCGATCCGGCGGGCCTTGGTCAACGCCTGCTGGAACTGCCCGTCCGCCGCGCGCAGCGCGCCCAGGCCCCGGTTCGCCGACGCCATCACCACCAGCACGTTCGTGGTGATCCGCTGGTCACCGCCCTCGCACAGCTCGCCCAGCGCCCGGTCGGCCAGGTCCAGCGCCTCCGCGTGCTCGCCCAGGTCCAGCCGCACCGACGCGAGGGCCTCCAGCGCCCTGGCCGCGGCCTCCCGGAACCCCGCCTCGGTCGCCAACCGCACCGCGTCGGCCAACCGCGACAGCGCGCGCTGCGGCTCACCCATCGCCTGCGCCGCCACGCCTAACAGCGTCAACGCCGTGATCTCGCCGCTCCGCAACCCGTGCTCGACGCTGACCGCCAGCGCCTCGCCCAGCAGGTCCACGGCCTCGGCCAGCTCGCCGGTCTCGATGGCCAGCACCCCCAGCCCGGTGAGCACCCCCGTCTCACCCGACCGCGGCCCGCCCGACTCGCGCTTCAGCGCCAGGCACGTCTCCAGGTCGTTGCGCGCCGACGCCAGGTCGCCCGACTCCAGCCGCACCACGCCGAGGTTCCCGCGCACCCCCGCCTCCGACGCCAGGTCCCCGCTCACCCGGTGCAGCTCCACCGACCGCGTGTAGTGCGCGATCGACTTGGCGAAGTCGCCCAGCCGCCAGTGCAGCGTGCCCAGGTTCTGGTGCATCGCCGCCTCGGCGGCCACGTCCCGCTGCTCGTGCGCGGCGTCCATCCCGTACTGCGCGGTCAGCAGCCAGTCGGTCACGTGCTTGCCGATCCACAGGTACCCGCGCAGCCCGTCGGCCAGCCGCCACGACACCGCCGCCGGCCCGTGCTCCGCCGCCGACCGGATCGCCGCCGCCAGGTTCGCCCGCTCCGCGTCCAGCCACGCCCGCGCCTGCGCCGCCGTGCCCACCCCCGTCGGCGGTGCGCCGCGGCCCGCCGACGGCAGCCGCATCAGGTCCGGGTACAGCAGCTCCGCGCAGTGGTCCACCGCCCGCACGTAGAACTCCAGCAGCCGCAGGCGCGCGGGCGTCGCGTTCCCGGCGACCGACGCGGCGAACCGCGCCAGCGAGTCGTGGAACGAGAACCGGCCGCCCACCGACCGCACCAGCCGCGCCTCGGCCAGCCGGTCGAGCAGCGCGGCCGCCGTGGCGACCTGCACGTCCGCCACGGCCGCCGCCGCCTCCGGCGTGAAGTCCGGTCCCGGCACCACGCTGAGCAGCCCGAACAGCCGCCGCGCCTCCGGGGGCAGGGCGTCGTGCGCGAGGCGCAGCGGGTCCCGGTCGCCCAACCGGTCCAGGTACCGCGCCACCGAACCGCCGCCGACCGAACTCCCGCCGACGGGACCACCGCCGACCGAACTGCCGCCGACCGAAGCCGCCGCCACGTCCAGCACCAGCGGCAGGTGGCCGCACCGCCGCGCCAGCTCCTCCGCCGCCGGCCCGGACCTCCCCAGCACGGCCAGCGACTCGGCAGGCTCCAGCACGTCCAGCCCGACCCGGCGGGCGCCGTCGACGGCGATCAGGCCGCGCAGGTCGTCCCGGCTGGTCACCAGCACCGGGCAGCTCGCCGCGCCCGGCAGCAGCGGCCGGACCTGGTCGGGCGCCGCCGCGTTGTCCAGCACCAGCAGCATCCGCCGCCCGGCCAGCAGCGACCGGAACAGCGTGCTCTGCTCGTCGAGGTCGACCGGGATCTGCTCCGGCGGCACGCCCAGCGCCCGCAGGAACCGCGTCAGCACCTCGACCACCGGCGTCGGCGGCCCCGTCGAGTACCCGCGCAGGTCCACGTACAGCCGCCCGTCCGGGAACCGGTCGCGCAGCCGGTGCGCCACGTGCACCGCCAGCGCCGTCTTGCCCACGCCCGCCACGCCGGTCAGCACCACGATCGGCACCGCGGTGCGCGCCCCGTCCGGCGCGATCAGCCGGGAGATCCGCTCCACCGCCTCGGCGCGCCCCACGAACCCGGGCACCTCGGGCGGCAGCTGGTCGGGCACGTCCGGCGAGACCCGCCCGGCCGGCGCGGCCAGGCTCGGGTCGCCCACCAGGATCGCCTGGTGCAGCTCGCGCAGCGCCGCGCCCGGCTCGATGCCCAGCTGCTCGTGCAGGACCCGGTCGACCAGCCGGAACGCCTCCAGCGCCTCGGCCTGCCTGCTGCCCCGGTACAGCGCGATCATCAGCTGCGCCCAGAACCGCTCGCGCAGCGGGTGGTCCGTGGTCAGCGCGCGCAGCGCCGGCACCACGCGCTCGTGGTTGCCCAGCGCCAGTTCGACGTCGATGCGCTCCTCGTGCACCACCAGCAGCCGCTCGGCCAGCCGGGGCACCTCGTCGTCGCGCAGGGCGTCGGAGGGCACGTCCACCAGCACCGGTCCGCGCCACAGGCCCAGCGCCTCGGCGTAGAGGTCGGACGCCTCGGTCAGGCGACCGGACTGCGCGGCCTGCCGGGCCCGGCTCGCGGTGGCGGTGAACCGGTGCACGTCCACCTGTTCGGGTGGCACCGCCAACCGGTAGCCGTCCGAAGTGGTCCGGATCAGCGACGGGTCGCCGAGCAGTTGCCGCAGCCGCATCACGTAGGTCTGCAACGTGCCGCGCGTGCGCGCCGGCGGGTCGTCGCCCCACAGGGACGACACCAACTCGCCAATTGAGACGACGCGGTTCGCGCGGAACGCCAGCGCGGCCAGCAGCGCGCGGTGCTTCCCGGCCCGCACGGGCACCGGCTGACCCTGTATGCGCACTTCAAGCGGGCCGAGAAGACCGAACCACGGCCCAGACCCCATCCGCTCGCGTCCCCTCGTCGCACCTCGCTGGCTAACAGCCTAGGACGCGCGCTGACACCGCGAGTCATCACGGCGTCAGCGATACGACAGCGAGCTACGGCAATCTTCAAGACGTCCCGGTTGGGGGACCGGGACGACAACTCATCGGGTCCGCGTCAGCGGATACGCGATCACTGGGGGTCGGGTGGGCCGCACACCCAAGTGGGGGCCACCCCCCCAAATTAGGCCAAAAAAACAAAAACCCCAAAAATAGAGTAGAAATACAGGG
>NZ_JBHWIE010000551.1:0-3576 GCF_042732085.1 Actinosynnema sp. NPDC059797 | reverse complement strand
TTATTTTTTCCGGGTTGGGGCGGGGCGGGGGGGGCGGCCCAGGGCGGTGGCCCGGGGGGGGGGGGGCCCGCCGGGCCCGCGCGGGGGGCCCCCCCACCGCGGGCGTCGAGCCCGCGTCGGCCGAGGGCGAGCACGCCCGCGCCCCCTGGTTCGCCGTCCGCGACGGGTACCCACGGGTCGTGGCGCGAACCGGCGCCGCACCCCGGGGCACCGCGAGGAGGCGGCCATGACCAGGAGGACGTTCACCGACCGCGCCGACGCCGGCCGCGTGCTGGCCGGGGAGGTCGTCCGCGGGCTCGCCGCGACCGGTCCCTCCGGCCGCCCGCTGGTGCTGGCGCTGCCGCGCGGCGGCGTCCCGGTGGCGGCCGAGGTCGCCGCGGCCGTGGGCGGGGACCTGGACATCGCGGTCGTCCGCAAGATCGGCGCGCCGGGGCGGCCGGAGTTCGGCGTCGGCGCGCTGGCCGAGGACGGTCCGCCGGTGTTCGACGGCGGCGCGCTGCGGGCCCTGGGCCTCACCGAGGCCGACCTCGCCGACACCGTCGAGCGGGAGCGGGCCGAGGTGGGGCGCCGGATCCGCCGCTACCGGGGCGACCGGCCGCCGCCCGACGGGGCCGGCCGGGTGGTCGTCGTGGTCGACGACGGGCTGGCCACCGGGGTGACCGCCCGTGCCGCCCTGCGGTGGGTGCGCGGTCGGGGGCCGCGGCTCCTGCTGCTGGCCGTGCCGGTCTGCGCCCGGCGGGCGAGGCAGGCCCTGGCCGCCGAAGCCGACGTCGTGGTCTGCCCGCTCGCGCCCCTGGGCTTCCACGCGGTGGGCCAGTGGTACGCCGACTTCCGGCAGCTCACCGACGACGACGTGGACCGGGTGCTGGCGGCGGCGCGGTCCCGGTGACGGCCACCTGAGCGGCCGGTCAGCGGCCCCCGTCAGCGGCCCCCGTCAGCGACCCCCGTCCAGGGCGATGACCACCGTGTCGTCCTCGGGCCGGGGCTCGAAGGCCTCGGCGAACGACCCCAGCGGCACCCGCCGGGTGATCAGGCCGGCCAGCCAGTCCCGGTCCGCCCCGGCCAGCGCCTCCGCCGCCTGCCGGTAGTGGCGCAGGTTGGCGTTGACCGAACCGACCACCACGTCGTTCTCCAGCACCATGTCCCGGTTGACCCGCCCGGCGTCCACCTCGGTCCGGCGGCCGGTCTGCGAGACGCCGGTCAGGCAGACCACGCCGTAGGGCGCGGTGTTGCGCACCACCGCGAAGACCAGGTCGCCCACGCCGGTCGCCTCGATCACCACGTCCGGTCGCAGGCGGGACGCGACCTCGTCCACGTCCGCGTGGTGGTAGGTCGCGCCCAGTTCCTCGACCAGGCGCGGTTTCGGGCCGGTGTCGACCCGGTCGAGCACGTGCACCTCCAGCCCCTGCCGCACGCCGAGCATCGCGGCCAGCAGGCCGATCGGCCCCGCCCCGGTGACCAGCGCCCGCCGGGGCTCGAACCAGGCGCGCCCGCCGACCCGCCACACCTGCTCCCACGCCTTGGCCACGACCGACGTGGGTTCCACCAGCACCCCGACGTCCGCCAGGCGGGGGTCCAGCGCCACGGCGAACTCCGGCTCGACGCACCACAGCTCGGCCCCGTACCCGTCCAGCTCCTTGATGCCGCGCTCGGTGTAGCCGCCGTTGCGGCAGTTGTCGAACTCGCCCCGCGCGCACGCCCCGCACGGCTCGGGGTCGGGCCGCCGGACCACGCCGGCCACCAGGTCGCCCGGCGCGAAGCCGCTGCCCTCGGGCGCGGTCCTCACCCGTCCGAGCGATTCGTGGCCGAGCACCAGGCGGTCCCGGCCGGGTGGCGCCCACCCGTACTCGGCGTCCGCGATCTCCCGGTCGGTGCCGCAGACGCCCATCGCCAGCCCCTCCACCAGCAGTTCGCCGGGGCCGGGGGTCGGGTCGGGGAGGTCGGTGAGCCGGAGCGACCCGGCGGTGCCGGGTTCCAGGGTGAGGGCGCGCATGGAGCAGTACTACCCGAAGGGGAGGTCGGCATGCCGGCGGGCCGAAGCCGGCGGTGCGGCGTGCGGTCGCTCCCGGGCGCCCGGTCCACAGAGGATGGTCGCGCCCCCTCGGCTCCCCGTCGACCGGGTGGAACCTGACGAACACCTTGCGATCGGCGAACGGCCGCGCCGGGACCCGTCGGCGTGGGCGAAGCTGGGATCACCCGGACGCGAGGATCGGTGCCATGGACATCTCCGTTCTGCTCGTCGAGGACGACGAGCACATCAGGCAGGCGCTCGGGCTCGCGCTCGACGACGAGGGTTTCGCCGTCACCGACGCCGTGTCGGGCGAGGAGGCGCTGGAGCTGCTGGCCGAGGCCCGGCCCGACGTGGTGCTGCTGGACCTGATGCTGCCCGGCGTGGACGGCCTGGAGGTCTGCCGCACCCTGCGCGCCCGCGGCGACCTGCCCATCATCATCGTCACCGCCCGCACCGACGCCGCCGACGTCATCGCCGGCCTCGAAGCCGGCGCCGACGACTACGTCACCAAACCACTCGTCGCCTCGGTGCTCGCCGCCCGCATCCGCGCCCTGCTGCGCCGCACCGGCCGCCAAGACGAGGTGGTCCGGATCGGCGACCTGGAAGTCAGCCCCGAGACGGGCACCGTGCTGCGCGCCGGCACCGAGGTGCACCTCACCCGCACCGAGTTCCGACTGCTGGTGGAGCTGGCCTCCGCCGAGGGCCGGGTGGTCACCCGGGAGCAGCTGCTCCAGCGCGTGTGGGGCTACGACTACTTCGGCGACACCCGCCTGCTCGACGTCCACATCCGCCGCCTGCGCCGCAAGGTCGAACCCGACCCCGACGAACCGAAGCTGATCGTCACCGTGCGCGGGGTGGGCTACCGGGTGGACACCTGACATGCCCCGGCTGTCGCTGCGCTGGCGCGTCGCCCTCGTGCTGGGCGCGGGGTCGCTGCTGCTGACCAGCGCGCTGGCGGTGCTGGTGTGGAACCTGTCCTCCGGCTACATGCTGCGCCAGCGCGAGCAGAGCGCCACCCGGCAGGCCGAGGTCAACGTCCGCCTGGTCGACGAGGCGCTGCGCACCGGCTCCGACGGGCTGGAGGAGCTGCTGACCGGCCTGACCACCGGCCCCGACTCCACCGTCCTGCTCTACCGACCGGGGCAGGTGCTCACCAGCGGGCGGCAGGTCGACCCGCAGGCCCTGCCGGACGAGCTGGTCGACCTAGGTCGCCGCGGCACCCCCGCCTCCCAACGCCTCGTCGCCGACGGTGTTCCGGTACTGGCGGTCAGCCTTCCGCTCAACTCCACCCGGGGCGCCTACGTCGAACTCGCGCCGCTGCTGCAACTGGACCGCACCTTCCGGTTCCTCAGCATCCTGCTCATCACGGGCACCCTCGTCAGCGGCCTGCTCGGCGTGGCACTGGGCTCATGGGCCGGCAGGCGGGCCCTGCGCCCGCTGACCGAGTTGACCAGGGCCGCCTCCCTCATGGCGGGCGGTGACCTGAAGGCCCGGCTGCCCGAGCAGTCCGACCCGGACCTGACCCCGCTGGCCACGACGTTCAACGCCACCGCGGACGCCCTGGA
>NZ_JBHWIE010000550.1:0-3576 GCF_042732085.1 Actinosynnema sp. NPDC059797 | reverse complement strand
CGCACCGCACCTCGGCCAGCGCGGCGCCTCTGTCCTCCTCGATCAGCATAACCTCCGGTTCGCTCGGCCATGGCCTCCTCACCCCGACCTAGACCGGCACCGCGGCCTTCATCGCGATCAGGCTGAGGTTGTGCCCGACCACGTCGTGGATGTCCCGGGCGATGCGCAACCTCTCCTCGGCCAGCGCGCGGGCGGTCCGCGCCGCGGCCAGCTCCGCGGCCCTGCGCCGCCGGTCGCGGACCACCGCGGTCACCGCCCAGGACCCGCCGATCACCACCGCGCTGTAGAGCAGGGCCGCCACCGGCGTGGTGGCGAACGACTCGGTCCCCTCGGGCGGGGGGACCAGCGGCAGGCCCGGGACGACCGCCACCGCGACCCCCGCCGCCGACACCGCGACCAGCGCGCCGACCGCGCCCGCCGCACCCGCCCTGCCCGAGGCCAGCCCAGCGGGTACAGCGCCCACGCGAGGGCCGGCGCCACGACCTCCTGCCCGAGGCCGGTCACGACGGCCACCACCCCGACCAGGGCCACGCCGGCCACCACGGCGGCCGGCCACCGCCCGCGCACGACCAGCGGCCCGCCGAGCGCCAGGGCCGCCACCCAGGCGAGCGCGTCCGGCTCCGGCGCCCGGAGGCCCGCCCACAGCACGACCACACCGGCGGCCACCACGTCGACCGCCCACCGCGCCCCTGGTCCGAGTGCCACGCCGCCACCGTAACCGGGCCGCCGCGGGGGGAACTCGGACCACGGTCCGATGTCCGGCGGCCCCGACCGGCCCAGACTTCCCGCCGTGCTCAGCCTGATCCTCTCCACCGCCCTCCTCGCCACCGGCGCACCCGTCGCACCGCCGACCCTCGCCGCCGCCGTCACCGCCGTCGTCGAGCAGCACCGGGAACGGACCGGGCTCCCGGGCGTCGCGGTCGCGATCACCCTCGGCGACACCGCCGTGCACACCGCCGGGTACGGCCACACCCCCGGCGGCGAGCCGATCTCGGCGCGCACGCCCATGGCGGTGGCGTCGGTCAGCAAGTCCTTCACCGCGCTGGCCGTGGCGCGGCTCGCGGAGGGCGGCCGGCTCCGGCTCGACGACCCGGTGCGCACCCACCTGCCGGAGTTCCGGATGGCCGACCCGCGCGCCGCCGACATCACCGTGCGCCGGCTGCTCGACCAGACCTCGGGCCTGTCGGACACCACCCACCGCTCGTTCACCGGGCCGGAGGTGCGCACCCTCCGGGAGGCCGTGGCGGCGATGCGCGACTCGACCCTGGCCGCCGACCCCGGCACGCGCTGGGAGTACCACAACCCGAACTACCAGGTGGCCGCGCGCCTGGTCGAGGTGGTCGTCGGGCTGCCGTTCGGCGAACACCTGCGGCGCACCGTCTTCGAGCCGCTCGGGATGCGCGACAGCCGCACCGCGGACACCGAGCGCGACCTGCCGCCGAGCGCCCGCGGCCACGTCCGGGTCCTCGGCGTGCCGATCGCCGTGCCCGAGCCGCCGGCCTTCGGCAACGGCTCCGGCGGCGTGCTCAGCACCGCCCACGACCTGGCGGCGTGGCTGATCGCCCAGAACAACGGGGGACGCGGCCCGACGGGCGCCTCGATCGCCTCGCCGGAGACCATCGCCGCGACGCACACCCCGTCCGCGGTGTCCGGCTCCTACGCCCTCGGCTGGTCCGTGGGCGTCACGGACTCCGGCGCGCCCCTGGTCGACCACGGCGGCGACCTGTTCACCTCGACCGCCTACCAGGCGCTGCTGCCGGCCTCCGGCCACGGCATCGCGGTCACGGCCAACTCCGCGTCGGGCGAGGCCCAGGAGATCGGCGCACGCCTGATCGCCCTGGTGGAGGGCCGGCAGTCGCCGCCGTCGGGCGACCCGGCCCCGATCGTGGACGCGGTGCTGCTCGGCCTCGCCGCCTGCGGCGCGGGCCTGGCGGTCCGGGGCGTGGTCCGCGCGCGGCGCTGGGCCGCCCGCCGACCCCGGTGGACCGCCGCGCGCCTGTCGCCCCTGCTGCTGCCGGCGCTGCTCGCCGTGACGGTCCACCGGGTCGTGGGCTTCCTCTACCGGGGCCGCGACGTGGCCTGGCTCCAGGTCGCCTACCTGTTCCCGGCGTTCGTGGTCGCGCTGCTGGTGACGGCCGCGGGCTGCGCCGCCGTGCTCACCGCCAGGCTCGTCGCGCTGCGCCGGAATTCAGGTACGTGAATTCCGGCGGCATTCGTCGTCTTGACACCCGAGAGCCCTGATCGTAACGTCCACTTCGTTTGGAAAACGCTTACCACTAATACTGGCAACACTTTCGGGTCGTTTTGTTCAGCCCGTTGAACAACGCGGGCCGACCGGCGTCCCCGATCCACCACCCTGCCGGTCCGCGACCACCTCCCGGAGATCCCATGCGCTTCCGCTTCGCCACACCCGTGCTGGCCGCCCTCCTGGTCGCCGGCGCGGCGACCGCCCAGGCCGCCGACTCCACCCTCGTGGTCGCGCTCAACGGCGACGACGGCAACCCGGGCACCGTCGACCGGCCGTTGAGGTCGATCCAGAAGGCGGTGGACCTGGCCCAACCCGGCACGTCCATCCTCATCCGGGGCGGCACCTACGCGGTGACCACGAACGTCCAGATCCTCAAGAGCGGCGAGCCGGGCAGGCCCATCAAGCTGGCCAACTACCCCGGCGAGCGCGTCGTCGTGGACGGCGAGGACCTGCCCGCGAGCCACACCCCGGTGGGCGGCAGCATCCCGCGCGCCGAGCGGGGCGTGTTCCACCAGGAGGCGTCGTGGTGGCACGTCTCCGGGCTGGAGGTCATCCGCGGCCCGTACGCGTGGTACTGCGCGGGCTGCGACAACAACGTGTTCGAGCGGCTGGTCACCCGCGACAACTACGAGACCGGGTTCCAGCTCCAGGGCGCCTCGTCGAACAACCTGATCCTCAACCTCGACAGCCACGGCAACCGCGACCCGCGCAAGAACGGCGAGAGCGCCGACGGCCTGGCCATCAAGGAGGGCTCCGGCAGCGGCAACGTGGTGCGCGGCGCGCGGTTGTGGAACAACGTCGACGACGGTTTCGACGCGTGGCTGTTCACCTCGCCCATCCGCATCGAGAACACCATCGCCCACGGCAACGGCTACAACCGCTGGAACCTGCCGGACTTCTCCGGCGACGGCAACGGCTTCAAGCTCGGCGGCGGCAACCCGGCCCCGGCGGCGGCCCACACCCTGGTCAACACCATCTCCTACCGCAACGCCGCGCACGGCTACACCGACAACGGCAACCCGGGCTCGATCACCCTCACCCGCAACACCGCGTGGAAGAACGCCAAGACCGGCTTCACGGTCAACCGCTCGACCTCCGCGCTGACCGGCGACCTCGCGGTGAACAACGCGACCCCGGTCTCGCTCGGCTCGTCCACGGGCTCCGGCAACTCGTGGGACATCAAGTCGTCGTGGAGCGATTCGGACCTGCGGAGCACCAGCGCGTCCACCATCACCGGGGCGCGGGCCGCGAACGGCGACATCCGCCCGTCGGACTTCCTGGTGCCGAAGAACCACCCGAACCTCGGGGCGCGCATCTGACCGCCGGGC
>NZ_JBHWIE010000549.1:3103-3585 GCF_042732085.1 Actinosynnema sp. NPDC059797 | reverse complement strand
CACCCGCCTGCTCGACGTCCACATCCGCCGGCTGCGCCGCAAGGTCGAACCCGACCCCGACGAACCGAAGCTGATCCTGACCGTCCGCGGTTCGGGGTACCGGACGGGTCCGTGACGCGGTAGCCCGGTCAGCGGACGCCGGACGCCGGTCGGCCGCGAGACCTAGTCGGCGCAGTGGCCGCACCGGTGGGGGCCGACCGCGCGGTCACGGCCGCCCCAGCCGGCGGCGACCGCGCGTTGCCACAGCATGACCCACTCCTCGCCCGAGCCGCCCGCGTCGAAGTCTCGGCCGCAGCTGTCGCAGATCAGGAGCAGCGCGACGGGATCGCGCCCGGTGGGGATGGCGGTCACGGTGGGAGCGGTCGACTTCCTCGGTGGGGGACGGGGGGCGGGTGTGGGCCGCCGCGAGTGGGGCGCCCCCCCGGGCGGCACCCCCGGAGGGGGTGGGTGGCCCCCCCCACACGGGGCCCCCCCCCCCCGGG
>NZ_JBHWIE010000549.1:0-3093 GCF_042732085.1 Actinosynnema sp. NPDC059797 | reverse complement strand
GGGGGGGGCGGGGGGGGGGGGGTCGGCCGCGCCTTTGCGGCCGACACCCGGTCGTGCACCCGTGATGGTCTCGGGAGCCCCGCTCCACTGTGGCCCACGACGCCGCGGATCCACCTTGCGATCACCTTGCGATCGCCCGACGGCCGCGGCCGGGTCCACTGTGGAACCGGTCGGGCGGTCAGTCGCCGAACAGCAGCTTGGCCCACACGGTCGTACTCTCCGCGAAGGACACGACGCCCCACTGCCCGGCCAGGGCGTCGACCACGAGCAGCCCGGCGCCGGTGCGCCACGGCCCGACGTGGCGCACCGCGCCGTTGCGCACTCGCACGACGAGCGCGTCCGGCCGCCGGACCGGCGCCAGCTGGAGCACGTAAGGAGGCGCGCCGTACCGCCGGGCGTTGTCCAGCAGCTCGCCGACGACGGTCCCCACCAGCAGGACCTCCTCGGCGGACCGGCCGTCGACGTGCTCCCGCAGCCACCGCTCGACCTCGGCCCGGGGCGGGGAGTCCCGGTCGTCCAGGACCAGGGTCGCGGTGTCGTCGCGGGCGCTCATCGGCACCGCCCCGCCGTGCCGGGAGGGGCGGGGCGCGTGGGGGACGGCGAAGGCTCGAGGCACACGCGCGAGCATCCCACCGACCGGTCCCGGCGCACCTGACGATTGCCTTGCGGTCGCCCACCGGTCGCGGTCGCGGTGCGTGACCGGCGCTCCGCTCCCCTCTCGCGGCGGGGTGATGACCAAGTGAGACCGCACCGCAACTCCGGGTGCCCGGCGGCATTGACATGTTTCGACGGAGTGACCGAAACTTTAGGTCGTCGGCACTCGTGATCTTCGACCGCCGTCGTCGCCCCCACCACCCTGCTCAAAGGAGAGCTCTGATGATCAGATCGGGCCGCTTCAAGATCCGTTCGACGGTCGTCATACTCGCGACGGCGGCGCTCGCGGCCGCCGGAGCGGTCGTGGCCGCGGCGAACCCCACTCCCGCCGTGACGGCCGCCGGTGACGTGGGTGTGCTGGCGGTGGAGGACGACGGTGCGGACTGCCCGGTGTCGTTGCCGGGGTCGACGGCGTCGAACTCGCGGTTGCCGGACCCGTTCACGCGGATCAACGGCACCCGGATCGCCTCGAAGTCGGACTGGCGGTGCCGGCGGGCGGAGATCCGCGAGCTGGCCGAGCGCCACGTCTACGGCGACAAGCCCGCCAAGCCCTCCAGCGTCACCGGCACCGTCTCCAGTTCCAGCATCACCGTCAACGTCTCCCACAACGGCCGCAGCGCCGCCTTCTCCGCCGGTGTCCAACTGCCCTCCGGCACCGGCCCCTTCCCGGCCGTGATCGTCTACGGCGGCTTCGGCGGGGACACCGCCACCATCCGCTCCTCGGGCGCGGCGGTGATCAGCTTCGACCCGTACTCCGTGGGCCGAGAGGGCACGCCGCGCAACAACAAGCAGGGCGCGTTCTACAGCATCTACGGCAACACCAGCAGCACCGGCCTGCTGATGGCGTGGGCGTGGGGCGTCAGCCGCATCATCGACGTCATCGAGTCCAACGGCGGCAGCATCCTGCGCACCGACATCGGCGTCACCGGCTGCTCCCGCTTCGGCAAGGGCGCCTTCGCCGCCGGCGTGTTCGACCAGCGCGTCGCCCTGACGATGCCGATCGAGTCGGGCACCGCGGGCCTGCCGATCTACCGGGGTGTCAACGCCGAGGGCGGGCAGACCCTGTCCAGCGCCTACGGCGAACAACCCTGGTTCGGCGACGCCTTCGGCTCCTACACCGGCAACCCCAACGCACTCCCGATCGACACCCACTCCCTGGTCTCCATGGTCGCCCCCCGCGGCCTGTTCGTCATGGACAACCCCCACATCGCCAACCTCGGCCCACGCTCCGCGAGCGTCGCCGCACTCGGCGGAGCCGAGGTCTACAAAGCCCTCGGCGCGGGCAACAACCTGCTCTACCACTCCAACGTCTCCGACGGCACCCACTGCGCCAACCGCTCCGAATGGCGCACCCCGCTCCAGCAGGCCATCGGCAAGTTCCTCCGCAACACCGGCAGCTTCACCGGCGGCGTCCAGATGCACAGCAAGGCCACCGGCAACCTGTCGCAGTGGCGGGACTGGACCACCCCCACCCTGACCGACGGCCCCGGCACCACCACGACGACGACCAGCACCACCACCACGACCACGGACACGACCAGCACCACGACGACCACCACGGACGACCCGCCTGTCGGGGCCTGCACGGCGTCGGTGTCGGTGAACCAGTGGAACGGCGGTTTCGTGGCCACGGTGCGGGTCACCGCGGGCTCGTCGCCGCTCACCGGCTGGACGGTGGCCATGACCCTGCCGTCGGGCGCGAGCGTCACGAACTCCTGGAACACCACCCGGAGCGGCACCACCGGCGCGGTGCGGTTCGCCAACGTCAGCTTCAACGGCAACCTCGGCGCGGGCCAGTCGACCGAGTTCGGCTTCCAGGCCACCGGCAGCGGCACGGGGCTGTCCCCCACCTGCTCGGCCGCCTAGCGCCCGGTCACCGGCCCCGGTCGATCGACCGGGGCCGGTGACCGGGGGTTCTGCTAGGGTCCGCACCCGTGACGACGTGTTCGACCGCTTGGTGGCCCGCCTCCTAGGCGGCCCCTGCCCTCGAACCCACGACGGCCGCCTCGACGAGGCGGCCGTCGTCGTGTCGGCGCACCGAGGACCTCGTCGGGCGACCCCGACCGCGAGGAACCGCGATGACGCCGACCCGCTCCCCCCTCGGGGACCCCGCCACCGTGCTCGACCGCGCGACCCCGGACGCGCCGTTCCCGGACGCGCCGTTCCCGGGCGCGCGACCCTGGGCGACCCTGCTGTCCCGCCTGCTCGACCGCGAGGACCTCACCGGCGGCGAGGCCGCGTGGGCGATGAGCCGGATCGTCTCGGGCGAGGCGACGCCCGCGCAGGTGGCCGGCTTCGTGACGGCGCTGCGGGCCAAGGGCGAGACCCCGGCGGAGGTCGCGGGCCTCGTCGGCGCCCTCCGCGCCGGCGCGGCGACTGTCGACGTCCCCGGCACGACCGTCGACATCGCCGGGACCGGCGGCGACCGCACCGGCGTGG
>NZ_JBHWIE010000548.1:0-3591 GCF_042732085.1 Actinosynnema sp. NPDC059797 | reverse complement strand
GGCCGGTGGCGAGCTGCACTACCTGGGTCGCGTCGACGACCAGCTCAAGGTCCGCGGCTACCGGATCGAGCCCGGCGAGGTGGAGGCGTGCCTCCTCGCGCACCCGGGGGTCGCGGCGGCCGTGGTGACGGCCCGCGACTTCGGCGAGGGCGACGTGCGCCTGGTCGCGCACGTCGTGCCCGCGACGGGGGCCGCCGGCCACGACCTCGTCGCCGCGCTGCGCGACCACGTCGCCGAGCGGCTCCCCGCGCACCTGCGCCCGTCGACCGTCTGCCCGGTGGCGGCGCTCCCCGTCACGCCCCAGGGCAAGGTGAACAGAAAGGCTGTGAACGACTTGCCGCTCACGGAAGAGAACCCGCCCGCCGCCGAGGTCGACGTCGTGACCGCGGTCACCGAGATCGCCGCCGGCGTCATGGGACGCCCGGTCGACCCCGCGGTCGACCTGTTCGACATCGGCGCCACCTCCCTGTCGTTCGTCCGGGTCATCGCCGGGGTCAACCTCCGGTTCGGCCTGCGCCTCACCGGCGGCGAACTCGACGGCACGGCCAGCGCGCTGGCCATCGCCGAGCAGGTCGAACTGGCCCTCGCGGCCACCACCGAGCACGTCACCGCCTGACACCGAAGGAGCCCGAGACATGACGCTGGCAGGTCACGAGCGCACGTTCGCGCTGACCCCCGAAGAGCTGGACAGCTTCCGCGCCAACGGCTACTTCGGCCCGTTCAAGGTCTACGAGATCGACGAGATGGTGGCCACCTGGCGCCGCGAGCGGCTGCGCATGCTCGACCGCTCGATGGCCGTCTACCAGGACGAGGCCGCGGAGTCCGGCAACACCAACATCTCCAACTACGACCGGCACCTGGACATGCGGTTCCTCGCCGACCACATCTGCCGCCCGGAGATCACCGACCGGGTCAACAGCGTGCTCGGCCCGGACGTCCTGTGCTGGCGCACCGAGTTCTTCCCCAAGTACCCCGGCGACGAGGGCACCGACTGGCACCAGGCGGACACCTTCGCCAACGCCTCCGGCAAGCCGCAGATCCTGTGGCCCGAGGGGCAGGAGGAGTTCGGCGGCACGATCACCGTGTGGACCGCGTTCACCGAGGCGAACGAGGACAACGGCTGCCTCCAGTTCATCCCCGGCACGCACCAGCAGATGTTCTACGACGAGACCAAGAAGATGCACTACGACCCGAACCGCATCAACAACGCGGAGAAGGACGGCGTCCGGCGCGGCTTCTTCGGCTACGACTACCGGGAGCTCCAGAAGGACGAGAACTGGAGCCCGGACGAGTCGAAGGCCGTGTCGATGGTCATGAGGCCCGGCGAGGCCATCATGTTCTGGTCCACCCTCATGCACGCCTCGCACCCGCACAGCGGCAAGACCGACGACATGCGGCTCGGCTTCGCCTCGCGGTACGTGCCCACGTCGGTGGACGTCTACCCGGACTCCGAGGACATCGAGGAGTACGGCGGCCGCGTGTCGCTGGAGCGCTACGGCGCCGTCCTCGTCACGGGCGAGAACACCAACGCGCACAACCGGATCGTCACGGAGACCACCCGCGGCCACCGGTTCCCCTCGCGTCACGGCGTTCCCCCCGTCGGCGGGACGCGGGCCTGATGAGCGCCGGTGCCCGACCGCACCCCGTCGCCAGGCTGGCGGCGGCGGTGCGGTCGGCTGCCCCGCTGGCCGGTGCGCTGCCCGAGCCGCCGGTCGTCGCGGCGGCCCCGGAGGACGGTTCCCCGTGGCCCGCGGCGGCGGCCGACCTGCTCACCCGGATCACCGACCTGTCGGGCGGCCCCCGCTACCGCGTCGCTCCGGTCGGCGCGCCGCGGTCCGTCCTCGACCAGGTGCTCGGCGACCACCTCGACCTGGCGGGCACGGCCGCCGCCCTCGCCGCCACCGGCCTGCCCGACCGGTCCGGGGTGGACCGGATCGTCGCGGGCGCGGCAGCGGACGACGTCCTCGCGCCGGAGGCCGGCGTCGTGGTGGAGACGGCCGACGGCGCCCGGCTGCCCGCGTGGTCGGTCGGCCCGGTCACCGGCCGGCCGGTGCTGCTCGTGCTCCCGTGCGGCATGCCGGTGCGCCTGGTCGAGGGCTGGGTGCGCGCGCTGGCCGTCGACCGGCGCGTCATCACCTGGGAGAGCCGCTGGCTGTTCGCCGACCTGGACTCCGAAGTGGACCTGGAGCACGGCGTCGCCGCCCAGGTGGCCGACCTGGCGGCGGTCCTGGACGCGTTCTCGGTGCCCTCCGCGCACGTGGCGGGCATGTGCGGCGGCGCGCTGCTCGCCTTGGCCGCCGCCGCGGAACTGCCCGGCCGGGTCGACTCGCTGAGCCTGTGGCACGGTGATTTCGACCTCGGCGACGAGGTGCCGAAGACCGACCACCAGCGCAACCTCCAGGCCCTCATGGGCATGGCCGCCCAGGACCGGGAGACCGCGGCGGCCGTGCACGAGGTCCTGCTCCAGAACGCCCTCGCGGGTGTTCCGGCCGACCTGGCGCACCTCGTGCTCTACCCGTACGCGTCGAGGGAACTGTTCTTCCGCTACTGCCGTCTCAACCTCGTGGTCATGGCCCAGGACGCCCGCCCCTACCTGGCGCGCGTCGACACCGACACGCTGGTCGTGACCAGCGAACAGGACAGGACCGCGCACCCCGCCGGGTCGCTGGCGGTGGCCGAGCGCCTGTCCGCCGCACGGCTGCACGTCGAGCCGGACGGCGACCACGTCACCCTGTTCCGCGCCCCGGCGCGCCTGACCGGACTGCTCCGGTCCCGTTTAGCCGGGACCGCGTCGCAGGTCGGCTGAGCAGGTCGTCGAGGAGGAGACCGGTTCGGCGGCCGAACTGGCCGCGGTCCCTCCGCAGCAGTACATCTCAACCGTGTTCGATCCGCCCGAACAATGCACACTGGGGGTGCTCCGTGCGCTCATCCCGAAATGCCGTCGAACGATCCGCGAACGGTATCTCGTCGTACATCCGAACTAACTGCGCAGGCGCGGCGCGCATAGTGGTGGAAAAGGACGAGAGTATTTACAGCGTCGGTAGCCGGGATTCCGGCGTCTACCTGGTCGAAAGCGGCCAGGTGAAAACCGTGGCATATTCCCGGGATGGCAAGCGATGTCTGCTGTCCATCCACCCCGAAGGGGACACCTTCGGGGAGCTGGCGCTGTTCGGCCCGCCGCGGGCCGAGTCGGCGATGGCGATGACCCGGACCGTGCTGCGGCAGGTCCCGGCGTCCCGGCTCAGGCAGGCGCTGTCGGACGACGCGCTGCTCCAGGACTTCATCGTGAAGCTCGGCGAGCGGGTCGTCGAGCAGCAGCAGATGATCACCAACCTGCTCACCATGGACAGTGAGCGCAGGTTGGCCGCGATCCTGCTGCACCTGGCGCACAAGGTCGGCAGCCGGGCCGACTGCGGTTACGTCGTGGAGATCCGGGACCGGATCACCCAGGAGGACCTCTCCGGCATGGTCGGCACCACCCGGTCGCGCGTCGGGTACTTCCTCAAGCGCTTCCGGGACGCGGGTCTGGTCGAATCCGTGCCGGACTCGTTCCTGTGCATCAACGAGTCGCGGATGACCGCGTTCCTGGAG
>NZ_JBHWIE010000547.1:0-3600 GCF_042732085.1 Actinosynnema sp. NPDC059797 | reverse complement strand
TTCCACCGCTGCCTCCCACAGATCCGGTTCCCCGACTCCGAGTCTGTAAGGCGTGGCTTCACGGGCTCTCAAACGCGTCTACAAAACTTCTCCACGCTGGCTCCAGCGCGTGAAGAGGGGTGAAGATCGGCCCGCCCAGCACTCTCCACCCGGCAAGATCCCCTGGTCAAGGGGGCGCCCCCGTAGTCGACCACAATTGGCACGCTCGTGCACCTCGACTGCACCTCGACGCGGGCTCACCCCGGCGCGACGACCTCGTCCACCGCGCTCCAGTGCCGGTGCAGCTCCAGCAGCACGTCGTCCAGGCCGTGCTCGGGCGACCAGCCGGGGTAGTGCCGCCGGAACCTGCGGGTGTCGCTGATCCACCACCGCGGGTCGCCGAACCGGGGCCGCGGCGAGTAGTCGAACGCCACCTCCTCCCCCGTCAGGTGCTCGTAGCGGGCGATCAGCTCCAGCACCGAGGCGGCGCGCTCCCGGCCGCCGCCCAGGTGGTAGACCTCGCCGGGGCGGGGCTCCCGGGAGAACTCCCGGATCGCGCCGACCAGGTCCCGCACGTCCAGCACGTCGCGCACCTGCTTGCCGCCGTGACCGACCACCGGGTACGGCACACCGCGCACGGCGCTGCGCACCAGGTGGGACACGAAGCCGTGCTCCGGCACGCCCGCCTGGCCGGGTCCGGTGACGCTGCCGCACCGGAACACGCCGACCTTCATGCCCAGTTGGCGGCCGTGCTCCTGCGCGGCGAGGTCGGCGGCCAGCTTCGACACGCCGAGGAACGCGCGGCCCGCCCGGTCCAGCCGGATCGACTCGTCCACGCCGTGCTCGTGGAACGGGTGGGCCGGGTCCAGCTCCCACCGGGTCGCGGTCTCGACCAGGGGCAGCGCGTCCGGCGCGTCGCCGTAGACCTTGGCGGTGGAGACCAGGGCGAACACCGCGTCGCCGCAGTGCCGCCGGACCGAGTCCAGCACGTTCAGCGCCCCCACGGCGTTGACCGCGAAGTCGACCAGCGGCCGTTCGGCGGACCAGGCGCGGCTCGGCTGACCGGCCGCGTGCACCACCAGCCGCACGTCGGAGCCCCACGTGCGCAGGACCTCGTCCACCGCCGCCCGGTCGCGCACGTCCACCCGGTGGTGCCGGTAGTTCCCGACGCGCCGGACCTCGGCCAGGCCGCGGGCCACCGAGCCGGCCGGGCCGAAGAACTCCTGCCGCATCCCGTTGTCGATGCCCACCACCAGGTCGAACTCCGGCGCGAACCGCCGCACCGCCTCCCCTCCCACCAACCCGGCCGAGCCGGTGACCACCGCGACGTCCACGTCCGCTCCCCTCTCCAACCCCTGTTCGCCAACCGCGGTCACGGGCGGCGGAAGAACTCGACCTCGCCGAGGGCGATGTGCCTGCCGGCGCCCAGCCCCGCGGCGGACTTCACGACCAGGCGCACCGCGACGACGTCGCTGATGCCGGTGTCGGTGCGCTGCGGACCGGGCTGGTCGTTCAGCGCCACCGGGATCGTGCGGGTGGCGCCGCCGGCGCTGGTCACCACCACGTCCAGGACCGTGGGCCGGGCCTGCTCGCGGAACTGCTCGGGCTGCGCCGAGGCGCCCGCGTGCACGACCAGCGACAGCAGCCGGAACGGCTGGTCGAAGGTGAACTCGACCGCGTCGCCCACGGCGGGCGCGCCCCAGTACCGGTTCGACAGCCCGTCCGCGGCGGCCCCGGCGGGGTGGTCGGGCACCTCGGCGGTGGCCGCGGTGCGCGCGGGCGCGATCGGCGCGGGCTTGGCCAGCCGGTCGCGCAGGTCCTCGAACAGCTCCACCGCCTTCGGGTGGAACAGGACCCCGGCGACCACCAGGACGGCGACCACGAGCAGCGCGGCCAGCCTGCGCAGCCACCTCGACGGGTCGCCGAGCCGGCGTCGGCGCCCGCGACGACGCGCGGCCCGGGTCCCCGGCCCGGCCGGCAGCAGCGGGGTGGCGCACCGGCGGCAGAACCGCCTGCCCGGTGGGTTGGTCGTGCCGCACACCGGGCACGGCGGGCCGTCCACGGCGACACCGCCGCCGGTGGTGGGCAGCGGGCGCTTGGCCTCCGGCCGCCCCGGCAGCACCGGCCCCAGCACCACGTCCGACGGTCCCGCCGCGACCACGGCCTCCGAGCCCGAGCCCGTCCTGACCCGGGCCGCGTCCGCCCCGGCCGTCGGCACGGGCGCCACGTCGGGGCCCGCGCCCCGGTCGGCGGTCGCCGCCTCCGGGTCCTGGCCGAACCGCGACCGGACCCAGGCCCGCCACCGGGCCCACAACCCCGGCTGACTGGCGGCGGCCTCCCCGACCGCCGGTCCGACACCGGCCGCCGATCCGGCCCGCGCGCCACCGGCGGGATCCTCCTCGGCCCTGTGGTCCGGGCCTTCACCGACGTCTTCACCTGTCCCGTGGTCCGGGCTCTCACCGGTCCTGCGGTCCGGGCCCTCACCGGTCCCGTGGTCCGGGCTTTCACCGGACCTGCGGTCCGGGCCCTCACCGGTCCCGTGATCCGACCCTTCACCGGTCCCGTGATCCGATCCCTCACCAGTCCGGGGATCCGACCTCTCATCGGCCCCGCGGTCAGGTCCGTCATCCGGTTCCCGGCCCGGGAACGCGTCGACCGCCTGCTCCCGACCGGCCGACGCCCCACCACCCGCCGACCACCCCAGGTAGGTGCCGCAGTTGCCGCAGAAGTCGTCGCCGTCCTGCACGGACGCGCCGCACTGGGGACACGGGCGCACGATCATCCCCCCTCACGCGCGGGCGGCCCGTCCAGCACCTCGACCACGCACCTGACGTGCACCGGGCACACCGCCTCCACCAACGCCTCGGCCCGCTCCCGGTCCACCGGCGCGGACGACCCCGACCACACCCGCACCACGACCACACCGACCGCCGGACCGGGCAGCGGCGCGTCCGGCTCCCCCGACCAGCGCACCCCCGGCCCGTCCACCACCTCCGCGCGCACCCCCAGCGACAGCTCCAGCCGCTCCACCAGCCCGCGCACCGTGCCCCGCTTGCGGTGCAGCTCCACGGCCCGCCGCACCAGGGCGCGCCGCAGCGGCTCCGGCCACGCCGGGTCCAGCCCGGCCGCCACCCACGACGACAGCCACTCCAGGAAGTCCTCCGGCGCCAGCGCCGGGTCCAGGTAGGCGGGCAGGTTGTCCAAGGTGGACAGGACCGCCGACAGCACGGCGTCCAGCCCGGCGGTGAACCGCTGCGCGAAGTCGTCGGCCGCGAACAGCGCGGGCAGCATCCCGCCCAGCGGGTGCCTGCTCGGCAGCTCCGGCAACGCGGCCCTGGTCACGGCGCACCGACCACGACCTGGTGCTGGTGGGAGAACACCAGCGCGTTGGGCGCGACCTCCAGCCGGTCGACCGGCGTGCCCCGCGCCCCGGTGATCGGGTTCGCCGGGAACAGCCTGATCTCCTCGACCAGCAGCACCCCGGGCACCGCTTGGAGCACCGAGAACACCTCGCCGAACTGCACCGGCCGCCCGAAGTCCCACCCGGTGCCCGCCGGACCGCCGCGCAGCGGGTTGAGGTACCGGTACAACGCCGCCAGCGCGTCCTCGCGCACCTGGTTG
>NZ_JBHWIE010000546.1:0-3630 GCF_042732085.1 Actinosynnema sp. NPDC059797 | reverse complement strand
GTCACCACCACGTGCCCGAGCCTGCGCGCCGCTCCCCTCACGGCGCCAGCCGCTCGTCGGGCGGCGCCAGCAGCAGCGCCATCGGGTCGGCCGGGAAGTCGGCGTGCCGCGGGCCGGTCACCAGGTCCGCGCCCTGGAACGCGAGCACGCCGCCGTACCCGCCCGCGGCCACCTCGTCCTGCACCCGCCCCAGCACCTCGTCCTGCCGTTCGGCGGTGCGCAGGCCGGCGATCAGCTCGGCGAGCCGGGGGCTGGTCGCCCTGCCGGCGTTGGCCCAGCCGTCGCCGAGGTAGGCGCCGAGCACCTCGGTCGGGTTGCTGCCGTCGAACTGGAGCGTCACCAGCGCGACCGACCACCCGACGGGCCAGCCCGTGCTGTCGTAGACGTCGTCCACGGCGGTCAGCTCGACGTCGAAGCCGAGCGGCGCCAACTGGTCCCGGACGGCGAGCCCCAGCGACTCGTGGTCGCTCTCGCCGGACTGGTAGAGCAGGGACACCTTGAGCGCGGCGCCGCCGCGCGTGCGGGGACCGTCGCCCGCGCGCGTCCACCCGGCCTCGCCGAGCGCCCGCTCCGCGCGGTCCGGCGCCCGGACCTGGGTCTCGCGGGAGAACGGCAGCTCGGCGGGGTACAGGCCGCTCGCCGGGCGCAGCACTCCCCCGCCCGCGGCCTCGGTCAGCTTCGCGTAGTCCACCCCGGCGAGGAAGGCGCGCCGGACGGCCGGGTCGTCGAACGGCGCGGCGGTCAGGTTCAGCTGGGCGAACACGCCGCGGTTCGCGATCGGCGCGCGGCGGTAGGTCACACCGGTGCCGTCCAGGGCCGCGGCGGTGGTCGGCGGGTTCATCGCGATGTCGACCTCGCCGTTGCGGACGGCCGACACCCTGGCGTTCGGGTCGGTGATCGCGGCCAGCCTCAGCTCCCGCTGCGCGGGCCGGTCGCCCCAGTAGTCCTCGAACCGGGTGGCGACCACCTCCCGGTCGGTGACCTCGACCGGTTTGAACGGGCCCGTGTAGAGACCGGCGCGCGCCAGCGCTCCCTGGTCCTCGCCGGCCGCGTCCGCCGCGGCGACGTCGTACACGACGTAGTGCCGGTAGAGCGCGCCGAGGTCGTGCGGCACCAGCGAATCCGGCTCGTCGGTGGTGATGGTGAACTCCAGCGGGTCGGTCACGGTCAGCGTCCCGGTCGCGATCGAGTCCTTGCTCCGGCTCTCCTCGGCGGTGCGCCGCAGCGCGGCCACGACGGCCTCCGCGTCGACCGCGCCGCCGTGGTGGAACCTGATGCCCTCGCGCACGCGCATCCGCCACACCAGCGGCGACTCCCGGGTGTACCGCTCCAGCAGCCAGGGGCGCATGGTGCCGTCCGGGCTCGGCTTGATCAACTGCTCGCCGACGCCGTAGCTGGCCCAGGAGTACATGAGCCCGCGCGGTCTCAGGTCGAGGCGCTGCTCGGGGGTCGCGATCCGCAGCGAGTCGGCCGGCTGGTCGGACGCGGGACCGCCCGCGCACCCCTGGGCCGCCGACAGCGCGAGCAGGAGGACGGGCAGGAGGGCTCGCAGGCCGACACGCCCCATGGGAACTCCAGACCTCGACTCCGGTTTTCATCGTCGTCCAGGTAGTCGGACGACGCGGAGGTCTGGTTCCCACGGGGCGAGCGGCTCTTCCTCAGGTCCTGGTCGGCGCGCCGGCGGCTCAGGCGTGCGGGATGGGGACGTAGTTCAGGTCCTCCTCCGCCAGCGGCTCGTCGCGCCAGCCCAGCCGCACCGGCACGTCCTGGATCCTCCGCTTGCCCAGGAACGGGAACGCGGCGGGGAAGTTCGGCACCAGGCCCGGCACGAGCACGCGCACCACGCGCAGCCCGGCGCGGGCGACGTCCTGGGTGGTCAGGTCCACGTAGATGACCTCGTAGCCGCGGGACTCGACCAGTTCGCGGTAGGCGTCGGCGCTGCGCGCCCCGAAGCTGGGCACGCTGTCGAACTCGCGCTCGCCGGCCGGGTCGAGCCACGGCCGCACCCGGTCCGCCGCCCTGGGGTCCAGGAAGACCTGCTGCTGGTTCATGAGGTCGTTGACGTCGTGGAAGTCCGGCGCGTAGTCGTCGAGGTAGCGGCGGTCCTCCCGGTAGGGCTTGAGCTCCAGGGTCATCCACCCCTCCTGGATGGCCCCGCGCGTCAGGCCGCCCGGCTGGTCCATGTCCCGGCTGCCGTCCTGGAGGGTCAGCGCCTCGGCCCACGCCTTGCGGGCGGCGTCGACCGGGTCGGGCCGGGCGGCGAAGCCGACGTTGACGTAGCCCTCCCGCTCGTTGAGCAGCACGCCCGCGAACACGGGGAAGTCGAACTCGTTGTCCAGGTGGATCAGGTAGGGCTTCTGCCCCAGGCGCTCCGGCGTGCCCGCCCACAGCGCGGACAGCTCCGAGGTCATCTTCACCTTCGGCAGCGGGTGGCCGTTCATCCACCAGATCATCGTCGCGTCGCGCTCGATGATCTCCTCGATGCCCGAGGCCACCGCCCAGTCGAGCGACGGGCCGGCGGCGATGCCCGGGTAGTACAGGAAGTTCGTCGGCGGCGTGGCGGAGAACTCGCCGATGTACCAGTTCACGTAGATCGTGCTGGCGGGCACCCAGACGGGCTCCTCGCGGGTGAGCGACCAGCCCCGCACCCAGTGCGTGGTCAGCTGGTCGTCGAACCGGACGAAGGGGAAGCCGGGCGAGTCGTAGAGCCGGTCCGAGTAGAGCACCAGCCGGTCGGGGTCCAGCGCGTACTCGCCCGCGTCGCGCAGCTGGGCGTAGCTCGCCTCGCGCACCTTGACCTTGTCGGTGATGGCGTTGCCGCAGTAGCGCTCGACCGCCTCGCCGATCGCCGAGAGCCGGGCGGACTCGCCGTCGTCGAACTTGCTGCCGCCGCAGACCATGTTGTTGGCCCACGTGTAGAGGCGGCGCATGTCGGCGACGTTGCTCTGCACGGTGATCAGGCGGTCGGGCACGGACTCGTGGTGCGGGAACAGGGGCAGGCCGGTGATCAGGCCGGTGCGGGTGTCGCACAGCGCGTCGAAGTCCGCGGTCTCGCCCTCGGGGACCACGGAGGGGTCCAGCGGGCGGTCCGGGAGCTGGAGGACCGGGTGGCGCACGACCTGGAGGTCGACCGGGTTCAGCTCGACCTCGGCCCACGTGGTGCGGTCGGGCGCGCCGGCGACCCAGCGCTCCAGGTCGATCAGCAGGTAGCCGAGCATCCAGCGCAGCTCGGACACCGGCGGCAGGTAGGCCGCGCCGTGGACGGTGGGCGACAGCAGCGCCTCCAGCACGTCCAGCCGGTCGGCGGCGGTGCGCCTGCGGCCCAGCAGGTCCCGGTAGTCCGGGGTGAACCCGGGGCGCACCGTGGGACCGGCCCAGCCCTTGCCCTCGCTCACGTGGAATTGCGACCACCGGGTGCCGCGCCCGGCGCACAGGTCGTTGAGCCATTCGAGGAACGGCACGTCGATCCGGTCGCGCACGGCGAGCACCACCGCGTCGCCGGCGGCGTCCAGCGCGTCGGACAGCTCCTCGGCGCTCGTCCGGACCACCTCGCGCCACTCCGAGCCGTCCGCCAGCTCGGCGGCCAACGCCGTCAGCGCATCGTCGCCGAGCAGGAGCAGCGCGGTGCCC
>NZ_JBHWIE010000545.1:0-3645 GCF_042732085.1 Actinosynnema sp. NPDC059797 | reverse complement strand
GTCTCGGTGGTCGCCGCCTTCGAGGGCGACCCCTGGGCGTGGGCGGGCGCGGGCCTGTACCTCCTGGGCGGCGTCGTGCTCACGGCCGCCTTCCACGCCCCGCGCAACCACCGGTTGGAGCAGGCGGGCTCGACGGACTACTGGGACCGGTTCCTGCGCGAGTGGGTGCCCGGCAACCACGTCCGCGCCCTCGCCTCCCTCGCCGCCGGCGCCGCGTTCGTGCTGGCCGCCCTCGACTGGTAGTTACTCTCGGTTATATAACACCCTTTTGATGAGCTGGGTCACAAACGTTCGGGTGAACGTCTGTCAAAACTGCACGAAGACGGTTCATCATTAACCGTCGCATCACTCTCTTTTGTGACACTTGATGCAGGATCAACTCATCGGGGGGTGTCATGACGCGCGCTGTCGCAGCACTGGTCGCATTGCTGCTCGTCGCCGTCTTCGCCCCGGCGCCCGCCGGTCCCACCGCCCTCGCGCGCGCGGTCCCGGCGGGCCACGGCGCGCCCGTGCCGGCCGAGGAGGAGAGCCCCCGGGAGCAACGGCAGGCCCTCGAGTCGCGATCTTGGTCGCCCCGGTTTCCGCCGGCCAGGAATATGAAAGCGGCTTCATGTAGGGCTTGCGAGCCGATCACCCGGCCGTCCCGGACCGCCGGGTCGCCGCGCCCCGACCGGGGCCGCGCCGAGCACCTCAGAACCTGGACCGAACCCGCCGCCCTCCAGGTGTTCCGGAACTGATCCACGCCCTTCCGCCGCCGATCGCACGTCCGTCGACCGACGAGTGGGGAAATTCCGTGGAATTCCAACACCTGGTACAGCAAGCACGCACGCATTCACTGCGCAGGACCCCGGAAACGGGTCGCAGGCTCGCCGGCGGTCAATCGCCGACCGCCCTGTTCATCACGTGCGCCGACTCACGCATCGTGACCACCTCCATCACCGGCGCCGAGCCCGGCACCCTGTTCGAGCTGCGCACGGCGGGCAACGTCATCCCCGCCCACGACCCCGACTCCGCCTCCAGCGAGATCGCGACCATCGAGTTCGCGGTCGTCCAGCTGGGCGTGTCGGAGGTCGTGGTCTGCGGCCACTCGCACTGCGGCGCGGTCCGGGCCCTCCACTCGGGCCGCACCGCGCTCGACCACCTGCCGAACATGAGGCGCTGGCTCGCCTCCCACGCCCGTTTCCGCCCGTACGCCGAGCCCGACGAGGCCCTGCGCGCCGAGGGCCAACGGCACGTCCTGGCCCAGCTGGCCGCGCTGCGCGACTACCCGTTCGTGCGCGAGCGCGTCGACTCCGGGGCCCTGCGCCTGCACGGCTGGTTCTACGACATCGAGTCCGGCGAGGTCCACACCCACCGCGCCGACCTCTTCCAGCCGCTGTGAGCGGCTCTCACGCCTTCGGAGTCTTCAAGTGAGCACGTACATCGCACGATCCGCCCCACCGGGGCGGGCAACGAACTTCTGGCCCGACGTCGGCGCGTCGCTGGTGGTGTTCCTGGTGGCGCTCCCGCTGTGCGTGGGCATCGCCGTCGCCTCCGGCGTGCCCGCCGAACTGGGCATCGTCACCGGCGTGGTGGGCGGCCTCGTGGTCGGCCTGCTGCCCGGCAGCACCATGCAGGTCAGCGGTCCCGCCGCGGGCCTGACCGTGCTGGTCGCCGACACCGTCGCGGCGCACGGCCTGCGCGCGCTCGGCCTGATCGTCCTGGGCTCGGGCCTGCTCCAGGTCGCCATGGGCCTGCTGCGCCTGGGCCGCTGGTTCCGCGCCATCTCGCCCTCGGTGGTGCAGGGCATGCTCGCCGGCATCGGCCTGGTGCTGGTGCTCGGCCAGCTCTACCCGTTCGCCGCGCGGGACCAGCCCGCGACCACCGGCGAGAAGTTCGCCGGCCTGCCCGACCTGGTGGTGGCCGCGCTGACCACCCCGTCCGGCCTGAGCGGCGTGGCCGTCGGCGTGCTCACGCTCGTCGTGGCCTCGGTGTGGAAGCGGACGCCGTTCCGGGCGGTGCCCGGGATGCTGGTGGCCGCCGTGGTCGCCAGCGCGGTCGGCCTGCTGCTCCCGCTGCCGCGCATCTCGGTCGGCTCGCTGGGCGACGTGGTGTCGTCGGTGGACCTCTCGCTGTTCGACGCCGGCGTGCTGGGCGCGATGCTGACGTTCGCCCTCGTGGCGTCGGCGGAGAGCCTGTTCAGCGCGGCGGCGGTGGACCGGATGCACGACGGGCCGCGCACGAAGTACGACAAGGAGCTGGTGGCGCAGGGCGTCGGCAACACCGTGTGCGGCGTGCTCGGCGCGCTGCCGATGACCGCGGTGATCGTGCGCAGCTCGGCCAACGTGGAGGCGGGCGCGCGAACCCGCCTGTCCCGCGTCCTGCACGGCGCGTGGCTGCTGCTGTTCGTCGTGCTGCTGCCGGGCGTGCTGGCCTACGTGCCGCTGGCGGTGCTGGCGGCGCTGCTGGTGCAGGCGGGCTGGAAGCTGCTCGCGCCGGGCCGGGTGCTGGCGCTGTTCCGCACCGACCGCGCGGAGGCGGGCGTGCTGGTGCTCACCGCGGGCCTGATCGTGCTGACGGACCTGCTGACCGGCACGCTGGTCGGCCTGCTGGCCGCGGTGGTGAAGACGGCGTGGGACGTGTCCCGCCTGTCGGTCACCGTCACCCGCCACGGCGAGGACCACCACCACGTCGCGGTGCGGGGCAACGCCACGTTCCTCAAGCTGCCCGCGCTGCTGGAGACCCTGGAGTCCCTGCCCGACGGGGAGGGCCGGCACGTGCGCGTGGACCTGAGCGGCGTCCGCCACCTCGACCAGGCGTGCGGCCAGGCGATCGACCAGTGGGCGGCGCGGCGCGAGGGCGTCGAGCTGATCCAACCGGTGTCCGCCGACTGATCGGCCACCCCCGGCGCGGGCCCGCCCCTCGCGCCGGGGACCGGCGCGCCGCGTGCCGCCGACTCACCCGGCCCGCGACAACGCCGACAGCAGCGCGCCCGTGACGCCGGTCAGCCGGTCCTTCGCCCCCTGCTCCGCCACCCCGGACTGGACCGTCAGCGCCACCACCGCGTACCGGCCGTCCGCCACCCCGGCCGTGTGGAGGTACAGGTCCGCCGGCAGGTACCACATCCAGCCCTGCTTGGCGTAGGCGTCCGTGCCCGGGGAGAGCAGGCCGAAGGCCTGGTCGAAGCCGTCCGCCGCGGTCGCCGGGGCGGACTTGAGGGCGTCCACCACCGACGGCAGCTCCGCCACCGCGTACCGCAGCACCTTCGCCACGTCGTTCGCCGACACCTCGACGTCGCCCCACTGGGAGGCGTCCGCGGGCGCGCGCGTCGCGGTCAGGCCGAGCAGGGCCGCGACCCGGGACACCGCGCCCAGGCCGTCGTGCAGGGTCCACAGCGCGTTCATGGCCTCGTCGTCGCTCAGGCTCAGCGCGCGGCGCAGGCGTTCCGCGTCCGCCGCGGGCAGTTCGCCCGAGGTCAGCAGGTCGACGGCCACCAGCAGCTTGCTCAGCGACGCCGAGGGGAACGGCACGTCGGCGTCGTGACCGGCCGCGGCGCCGGTCTCCAGGTCCACCACGGCCAGCCCGAGGTCGAGGCCGGCGCCGGCCTCGACCGCCCGCGCCACCGCTCCCGGCAGGTCCGGCGCGGTGGTGTCGGGGCCGCGCGGT
>NZ_JBHWIE010000544.1:0-3662 GCF_042732085.1 Actinosynnema sp. NPDC059797 | reverse complement strand
CGCAGCGCCTGCCACGCCAGGTGCAGCGCCACCAGCGACGACGAGCAGCCGGTGTCGACGGTCAGCGCCGGGCCCTCCAGGCCGAGGTGGTAGGACACCCGGCCGGACACCAGGCTGCCGGCGCCGAAGCTGTTGAAGTAGTCGTGGTAGACCACGCCCGCGTACACGGCGGTCCGGCTGCCCTTGAGCCCCAGCGGGTCGATGCCCGCGTGCTCCAGCGCCTCCCACGCGGTCTCCAGCAGCACGCGCTGCTGCGGGTCCATCTCGGCGGCCTCGCGCGGGCTGATGCCGAAGAACCCGGGGTCGAACTGCGGCGCGTCGTGCAGGAAGCCGCCGCGCCGCACGTAGCTGGTGCCCGGGTGCTCCGGGTCCGGGTGGTACAGCGCGTCCACGTCCCAGCCGCGGTCGGTCGGCATGTCCGAGATCGCGTCGGCGCCGGAGCGCAGCAGCTCCCACAGGTCGTCGGGCGAGGCGACCCCGCCGGGGTACCGGCAGCCCATGCCGACCACGGCGATGGGCTCGGCCGCCCGCTCCCGCAGCTCGCGCAGCTCCTGGCTGGTCTCGTGCAGGTCGGCCGTCACCCGGCGCAGGTACTCGCGGAGCTTTGCTTCGTTGGACATCGAACCACCGTTCACGAGTTGCCGAGCCTGTCGTCGATGAACCGGAAGAGGTCGTCGTCGCTGCCGCCCTCGAGCAGGTCCGCGACGCTCACCTCTTCCCCTGGGCCGCCCTCCGCGCGCTGACCACCGGTGGCCAGCGCCAGCAGGGCCTTGAGCCGGTCGGCCACCTCGGTGCGCACGTCCTCGCCCAGGCCGTCGGCGAACGCCGCCTCCAGCCGGTCCAGGTCGTCGAGCACCGGCGAACCGCCGGCGGGCGCGAGTTCCAGCCGGAGCTGCTCGGCCAGCACGGTCGGGTTGGGGTGGTCGAAGACCAGGGTCGCGGGCAGCCGCAGCCCGGTCTCCGCCGCCAGCGCGTTGCGCAGCTCCACGGCCGTCAGCGAGTCGAAGCCGGACTCGCTGAACGCCCGCTCCGGGTCCACGGCGTCGGCGCTCGCGTGCCCGAGCACCACCGCGACCTGCGCGCGCACCAGGTCGAGCAGCAGGGCCCGCTGGTCCGCCTCGGCCAGGCCGGACAGCCGCCCGGTCAGGTCGGTCGGGTCGACGACCTCGGCCGGGCCGGTGTCCTCGCGCAGCGCGGCCCGCGCCTCGGGCACGGTGTCCAGCAGCGGGCGCGGCCGGGACAGCGCGTAGGCCGGGGCGAACTTCGCCCAGTCGATGTCGGCGACCACCGTGTGCGCCTCGTCGCGGTCCAGCACGCCCTGGAGCGCGGAGATCGCGAGCGCCGGGTCCATCAGGCCGATGCCCATCCGGGTGAGCTGGCCGGTGGCGTCGCCGGAGGCCATGCCGCCGCCGCCCCACGAACCCCAGGCCACCGAGGTGCCCGCGAGGCCGCGGGCCCGGCGGTGCCGGACCAGGGCGTCCACGACGGTGTTGCCGCCGGCGTAGCCGAGCTGGCCGCCGGAGCCCCACACCGCCGCGCCGGAGGAGAACACCACGAACGCGTCCAGCTCCCGCTCGCCCAGCAGCTCGTCCAGGTGCAGCGCGCCCGCCACCTTCGCGTGGCCCACCTCGGCGAACTCCGCCAGCGAGACGTCGTCGATGCCGGACTCGCGGTGCATGACACCGGCCGCGTGGAACACGGACCGCAGCTCGGGCAGCGAGCCCAGCAGCGCGGCCAGGGCGTCCCGGTCGGCCACGTCGCACGCCACGACCTCGGCCTTGCCGCCCAGCTCGTCGCGCAGCTCGGCCGCGCCGGGCGCGTCCAGGCCGCGCCGCGAGGTCAGCACCACGTGCTCGGCGCCGTTGTCGACCAGCCAGCGGGCCAGGTGCGCGCCGACGCCGCCCGTGCCGCCGGTCACCAGGACCGTGCCGCGCGGCTGCCACCGGTCGCTCGCGGGCACGCCCGGCACCCGCACCAGCCGGCGGCCGAAGACACCGGACAGCCGGACCGCGACCTGGTCCTCGTCGCCGCCGGACAGCACGCCGGCGAGCCGGTCGAGCACCCGCGCGTCGGTCGTGCGGGCGGGCTCGGCGGGCAGGTCCACGACACCGCCCCAGGTGCGCGGCCGGTCGAGGCCCAGCACCGTGCCGATGCCCCACAGGGAGGTCTGGAGCAGGCCGCCGGGCTGGTCGAACCGGTCCACGGCCACCGCGCCCACCGTGCCGAACCACACCGGCGCGGACACGCCCGCGTCGTCCAGGCCCTGCACCAGCGCCACGGACGCGGCCACACCGGTCGACAGCGACACCGACAGCGGGTGCGGGCGCTCGTCCACCGCGAGCAGGGACAGCACGCCCACGGGGGTGGTGCCGCCCAGCGCGGCGCGCACCGCCTCCGCGATTCCGGCCCGGTCGGGCTCGGTCACCGAGACGGGCACCACGTCCGCGCCGCGCGCGGCCAGGCCGTCGGCGATCGCGCCCACCCGGTCGTCGCCGGAGGCCAGCACCGGGGCCACCACGAGCCAGGTGCCGGTCAGCAGGCCCGGCGCGTCGGGCACCGACCGCCACTCGACCCGGTAGCGCCAGGAGTCCACGGTGGACTCGTCGTGCAGGCGGTTGCGCCACGACGACAGGGCGGGCAGCACCTCGCCCAGCGCGGCGGCGTCCACCGCGAGGTCGGTCGCCAGCGACTCCAGGCCGCCCTGCTCGATCGCGGTCCAGAACGCGGTGTCCGCGGCGCTGCTGCCGACCGCGGCGGTCACCGCGGCCTCGGGCGCGTCGATCCAGTACCGCTCGTGCTGGAACGCGTAGGTCGGCAGGTCCACCCGCCGCGCGCCGCGACCGGCGAAGAAGGCCGCCCAGTCGACCGGCACGCCGTGCGCGAACGCCTGGCCCACGGCCGCGGTCAGCGTCGCCACCTCGTCGCGGTCGCGCCGCTGGGTGGCCACGAGCGCGCCGTCCACCTGCGCCATGCCGGTGAGCACGCCGTCCGGGCCGACCTCGACGAACCGGGTCACGCCCTGCGCGGCCAGCGCGGTCACGCCGTCGTGGAACCGGACGGCCTCGCGCACGTGGCGCACCCAGTGGTCGGGGGTGGTCGGGTCACCGGTCGAGATCAGGGGGATCCGGGCGGGCTCGAACGCCACCCCGGCGACGACCTCGCGGAACTCCTCCAGCATCGGCTCCATCAGCGGCGAGTGGAACGCGTGCGACACCGCCAGCCGCTTCATCCGGCGGCCCTCGAACTTCACCGCGATGTCCTCCACCGCGTCGGCGGCGCCGGACACGACGATCGACGTCGGCCCGTTGACCGCGGCCAGGTCGACCCGGTCGGTCAGCAGCGGGAGCACTTCCTCCTCGGTGGCCTCCACCGCGAGCATCGCCCCGCCGGGCGGCAGCGCCTGCATCAGCCGACCGCGGGCCTCGACCAGCCGGCAGCCGTCCTCCAGGGAGAACACCCCGGCCACGTGGGCCGCCGCGATCTCGCCGATCGAGTGACCGGCCAGGAAGTCAGGCTTCACGCCCCAGGACTCCAGCAGGCGGTAGAGCGCCACTTCGAAGGCGAACAGCGCCGGCTGGCTGAACTTCGTCTGGTTCAACAACTCCTGGTCGTCACCGAGCACGACTTCCTTCAGCGGCAGGTCGAAGCCCGCGCACACCGCG
>NZ_JBHWIE010000543.1:0-3671 GCF_042732085.1 Actinosynnema sp. NPDC059797 | reverse complement strand
CGGTGGGCCGGGGCACGCCGATCGCCCGCCCCCTGACCCGCCGCGAACTGCCCGAGGAGGTCCGGCGGGCGCTGCGGATGGCGCACGTGGCCATGGGCGTGCCCGCCGTGGCGCCGGCGCTGGCGTGGTCCGCGCTGGAGGCCTGCGGGCTGGTGCGGCGCGCGGAGCTGGCGGCCGCCCTCGCCGTGCAGTCCCTGCGCCAGGAGGTCGTCGGCGCCTACCGGGTCGTGCGCCAGTCCGCCGCCGCCCGCCTCGACCAGGCCCGGGTCAAGGCGCACCTCGCCCGCCGCGCCGCGGCGCAACGGCGGCGCGCCCTCGACCGCTGCCCACCCGACCACCCGCGCCGGACCCGACTGGCCGACCTCCTGGCCGCCGCCGAAGCCGACCCCGCCGAACGGGACCTCGCCGCCCTGGCCGACCTCGTCGGCACGTCCCTGGCCGCCCTCGGCGGGCACGCCCGCCACGACGAACGGCACCACCTGCGGGACCTCAACACGTGGACCGACCTGCTGCGCCCACCCGCGCGCGACCCCGAACCCCTGGTCGCGGCCCGGACCGCGCTGGACGCCCTGCTGCCCGTGCTGCACCCGGCCGCCCGGCGGCAGGTCGAGCAGTGGCGGGCCCGGCTCGCCGACCCGGCGCTGCTCGCCACCTGGGTGCGGGAGCGGACCGAGCGGATGACCACCGTGGTGGACTCCCTCTACGCCACGCGCAACCTCACCCTGCACTCCGGGCTCGTCGGCGACGAGGCGGTGCACGGCGTCGGCGCGGTCATGGTCACCGACCTGGCGCTGGAGCTGCTGGGCAACTGGTACGGCAACGCCCGCGGCGACGAGGCCGCCATGTCACCCGAGGAGGTGATCGCGGTGCTGGCCCGCCGCCGCCACGACATGCTGTCCCGCCTGCACCGGCAGGCCAAACCGGGCCGGCTCGACTTCGCCAGGCTCACCAGCCCCGGCCCGGAGGGCGTCTGGCGCAGGTGACGGCCGAGCGGGCGGCCGGGGTGGCAGGTAGGTGCCAAGCCCGCCGACACCCCCGCCGGCCCCGCCGACACTGCTGCCCATGAGCCCCAAGACGTCGCACCCGACCGACCCGCCGGAACCGGCGCCCACCGCCCCGCCCGCCCGGCTCAAGACCGCCCGCGTGCTGCTGTGGGTGCAGACCGCCTTCGCCCTCCTGGCTACGGTCGTCCTCGTCGTGAGCGTGGCGGAGCGCCTCGACCACGGCCAGGACGCCGGCCTCCTGACCGTCATCACCACGATCAACGCCGCGATGGCGCTCGGCCTGCTGCTCGGCACCGCCAACGTGATGACGCGCCAACCCTGGGTGCGACCCCTGCTGTTCAGCCTGGAGACCGTCTACCTGATCAACGCGCTGGTCAACATCGCCACCGTCTCCGTGGCCGGCGTGCTCGGCCTCCTGCTGGCGGTCGCGATCATCACCGCGCTGCTCGACCGCCGGGTGAAGGACTGGGCCGAGCGCCGCTGAGACCGGTGCGCACGGCCGGACCGGTCCGGTCACCGGAGGACCGCTCCACCCCGCCCACCGACTGCCACCGCACGCCCTCCGGGTCGTCGCCGAACCCGGAGCCCGCACCGCCGAGTTCCCGCTCCCCACCACCCGGCCCGTCGAACCGGTCGCGCACGGGCGAATTTGGGTCGCGGCACGGCCCGCCGGCGCATAACTTCCTCCACGAGCAGAGGAGAACCGTGGAGCACATCAACAAGCGCCTGGTGAACTGGGCGTCCATCCTCGACCCCGGCGCACGCGAGCAGGCCGAGAAGACCTCGCGCATGCCGTTCATCCACCCGCACCTGGCGCTCATGCCCGACGCCCACCTCGGGAAGGGCGCCACGGTCGGCAGCGTCATCCCCACCCTCGGCGCGATCATCCCCGCCGCCGTGGGCGTCGACATCGGCTGCGGCATGATCGCCGTGCGCACCCAGTTCACCGGGGAAGACCTCCGCTCCCGACCCCTCGCACCCCTGCGCCAGGCCATCGAGAAGGCCGTCCCGCTGTCCGCGGGCAAGCACAACACCCGCCTCACCGACACCGCGCGCGAGCGCGTCGACGTGCTCACCCGCAGCGCCGAGGAGGCGGGCTTCGACCCCGACTCGTACGCCGGCAACTGGCGGTTCCAGCTCGGCAGCCTCGGCAGCGGCAACCACTTCATCGAGGTCACCCTCGACGAGGCCGGGCGGGTGTGGCTGTTCCTGCACTCCGGGTCGCGCGGCGTCGGCAACAAGATCGCGCAGAAGCACATCGCGGTCGCCCGGCAGCAGTGCGAGCGGCGCTGGATCGACCTGCCCGACCTCGACCTCGCGTACCTCGTGGAGGGCGAGGACGAGTTCTGGCGGTACATCCGGGAGATGCGCTGGGCCCAGGAGTTCGCGTGGCTCAACCGCGAGGAGATGATGGACCGCGTCGTCGACTGCCTGGCGGAGTGGAGCGGCCACGACGTGCAGCGGCTCGAGACGGTGAACTGCTTCGCGGGCGAAACGGAGGTCATCACCCGCACCGGCACGCGCCCCATCGAGGCACTGGCCGGCGGCCACCACGAACTGCTCACCGCGAACGGCGAGTGGGTCAAGGCCCCGGTTCGCTCGTTCGGTCGGCAGGAGGTGCACGAGGTGGTGCTCAGCCGCTCCGGCGTCATCAAGAAGATCCGGGCCACCGCCGGCCACCGCTGGCTCCTCCGCTCGCGGCGAGGCCACGAGCACGAGGCCACGACCGCGGAGCTGAAGGCCGGCGACCGCCTCCAGTTCACCTTCCCCAAGAGGCCGGAGGGCCTCGCGGTGGACCGGCTCGCGGCCGCCCGTGGGTTCGTTTACGGGGACGGGAGCAGGAACGGGAACCGTTCGAGTGCCAATTTCTGCGGTGCGAAGGACGCAGCGCTCATGCCTTTGTTCGACGGCCTGGGGCGCCCGCCACGCGTGTACAGCAACCTGACGCGGATCAACGGGCTCCCGGTCGAGTGGAAGACCGGGCGCCCGTCGCTCGACGCACCGGCGAACGAGCTGTACGGGTGGCTGGCCGGCTACTTCGCGGCGGACGGCGACGTCGACAGGACGGGGCGCCCGACCCTGGCCTCCGCGTCCTCCGAGGACCTGGAGTTCGTGCGCCTGGCCTGCCAAGCGGTCGGCATCGGGACGTTCGGCATCAGGTCACGGCTGCGCAGCGGCTTCGGCGGTGAGCCGACCGCCCTGCACCTCGTCGGTCTCATGCGCGGCGACCTCGACCCGGAGTTCTTCCTGCTCGACCACCACCGGGAGCGCTTCGTCGCCGGGCGGCACGCCGCCGAGCGCCGTGGCTGGAACGTCATCTCCGTCCGGCCGACCGGGGAGTGGACCGAGGTGTACTGCGCGGTCGTCGAGGGGACGCATTCCTTCGCGTTGGCGGACAACATCCTCACGCGGAACTGCCACCACAATTACACGGAGCGGGAAAAGCACTTCGGCAAGGAGGTGTGGCTGTCCCGCAAGGGCGCGATCAACGCGGAGGAGGGGCGTCCCGGCCTCATCCCCGGCTCGATGGGCACCGCGTCCTACGTCGTGGTGGGCAAGGGCAACCCGGTGTCGCTGAACTCCTCGCCCCACGGCGCGGGCCGCGAGTACTCGCGGTCGAGGGCGCGGCGGACGTTCACGCGGGACGACCTGCGCAAGGCCATGGAG
>NZ_JBHWIE010000542.1:0-3691 GCF_042732085.1 Actinosynnema sp. NPDC059797 | reverse complement strand
GGGCGCGTGGTCCGCGCCCACCCCCTCCGGACCGCTAACGCCGGGCGTGGGGCCTGGTCTCCGCCCAGTCGGGCACGGCGGCGACCAGGTCCTCCGGCGCGGACAGCCGCCACGCCTCGAAGACCAGTTCGGACAGCTCGTCCAGCTCGATGCCGGCCAGGTGGACCACCACCCAGCCGAAGCCGCCGGCCGTGAACTGCTCCTCGAACACGTCCGGCCGCTCGGACACCAGGGCCCGCTGCTCGGACAGGGTTTGCTTCAGGCCGACGGTGGCGGTGCGCGGCCAGTGGTAGCCGAACCGCTTGCCGCGCACGCTGAACGAGCTGTACTGCCCGCCCTGCGCGCGTTCCACCTCGGCCAGCCCGTCCAGCAGTCGGAAGAACTCGTCGTCGCGCACCGTCACCGCAATCCCCCGGAAGTCGTGGTGGGCGAGTATATGGCCCGGTCACGACAGCGTGATCGCGTACACCTCCACCCGGGGGTCGTCGGGCAGGGTCACCGAGTGGACGGTCTTGGCCGGGTCGAGCGGCGCGGTGACGCCGAACAGCCGCACCGGCGGGCCGTCCACGCCCTGGCCGGCCTTGACGCGGTGCGGCATCTCCAGCACCGGGGTGGCGCCGGAACCGGCCCAGTCGGGCACGGTCACCGGTGCTTCCGCGGTGGTGCCGTCGGTGTAGCGCACGACCAGATCGGTGGTCACCGGGCCGTTGTGGGAGGCCGCCACCAGTCGCAGCGCGCCGTGGGCGTCGGCGGGCAGCAGCAGCGCCTGGCCGCGTGCCTCGACGAAGTTGGCGGTCGTGCCGGACGGGTCCGGCGCGGCGTAGGTGGTGCCGCCCCAGACGACCGGTCCGGTGGGCAGGAGCGCCGCGTCGTAGCTCCAGCCCTGGCCGTCGAAGTCGCCCTCGTCCGGTCGCGCGACGGTGGCCGTGCCGTCGTGGTCGGCGTCGCGCGCCAGGTCGACGGCGCACTGCCCGCCGGCGGTGACCGCGCAGGCGGCGGGTTCGCGCACCTCGACCACCGCTTCGCGGACGACGGTCTCGGGGCCGCGGGCGGTGACCCGGACCGGGTAGGTCCCGACCGGGGTCCCGGCGGGCACGGTCACGGTCAGCGCCGCGGTGCGCTGCGCGGGCAGCCGGTTGGAGCGGATGACGAGCGTCCGGTCGGCGGCCACCGACCACCCGGCGGGCGCCTCGGGCGTCAGGCCGACCGGGACCGCGCCGGGCGCCTGGGCCAGCACGTCCAGGGACAGCGTCGTCGTCTGCGCGGTGTCGGCTGCGGGAACGACGACCGACGACTCGCGCAGCGCCGCGTCCAGGCTCCGGCGGTCGTCGGGCCGTTCGCGGTTGACCGACGGCGGCCGGTCGCCGGGCCGGGTGCCCCAGTCGGACGGCGCGGTGCCGAGCCGGTGGGCGAGCGTGCCGCCGCGCAGCACGTCGTCCCAGCGCAGCCAGGTGGCGCGCACGTCGCGGCCGTTGAGCGCCACGCGCTGCACGTACCGGTTGGCGTCGCTCGCGCCCGGTGCGGTGATGGCCAGCGTCGTGCCGCGTCCGGTGTGGACGGTGGCGGACGGGAACTGCGGGCTGGACAGGGCGAGGAAGTCCGCCCCGCTCATGGTCGGGTACAGGCCCAGCGACGAGAACACGTACCAGGCCGACATGGTGCCGAGGTCGTCGTTGCCGGTCATGCCGTCCGGGCCGGTGGTGAACAGCGTCATCGCCGCGCGCACCACGGTCGCGGTCTTCGCCGGCGCGCCGACCGACAGGTAGAAGTAGGGCGCGAGCAGGTCGGGTTCGTTGTTGGGGTTGTAGGTGGGCTTGCCGTAGTAGTCGTAGGGCTGGGTGATCCAGTCGGTGCGGACCGTGCCCTCGGGGTCGGCGAGCAGCTCGTCGTAGGCGAAGAAGGCGTCGAGCCGGCGTTCGGTGGCCCGCCTGCCGCCCATCAGCTCGACCAGGCCGTCGGGGTCCTGCGGCACCAGCCACTGGTACTGGAACGCGCCGCCCTCGTGGAACTGGTGCCCGGCGTCGACCGGGTTGTACGGCGACACCCAGGTGCCCTCGGTGGTGCGCGGGCGGAAGTGGCCCGTGCCGGAGTCCCACAGGTTGCGGTACCACTGGCCGCGCCGGGCGAACAGGTCGGCGTCCTCGTGCCGGCCGAGGCCGCGCGCCATCAGCGCGAGCGACGCGTCGGCCGCCGCGTACTCCAGCGTCGCCGAAGCCGGGTGCACGCAGTCGTTGTCGCCGCCCTTGTGGGCGCAGTCGACCCCGAGTTCCAGGCCCGAGGGGATGTAGCCGCGGTCGGCGTAGTGCGCCACGCCGGAGCGGCCGTTGTAGGGCGAGTCGGCCGGCGGCGTGCTGGTGGCGTTGCGCCGCAACAGGTCGTAGGTCTCCTGCTCGTGCCCGGCGAGCAGGCCCTTGGACCACGCCTCCACCAGGAACGGCGTCACCGGGTCACCGGTCATGATGTTGGTCTCGCTGTTGGCCAGCGCCCAGCGCGGCAGCCACCCGCCGTCGCGGCCGGCGGCCACCACCGACAGCGCCACGTCCCGCGCCACGTCCGGGCGCAGCAGCTCCAGCAACTGGTTCTGCGGCCGGTAGGTGTCCCACAGGGACAGGTTCTGGTAGGGCGTGTAGCCCTGCGCCACGTGCGTCGCGCCGTCGAACCCGGTGTAGCGGCCGTCCACGTCGCCGGCCAGGTTCGGGTGCAGCAGCGAGTGGTACAGCGCGGTGTAGAACGCGGTGCGCCGCTCGGTGGTGCCGCCGCCGATCTCGACCGAGCGCAGCGCCTGGTCCCACGACCGGTGCAGGGCGTCGCGGGTGGCGTCGAAGTCGTGGGAGTCGCCGGTCTCCGCGGCGAGGTTGCGCCGCGCGCCCTCGACGCCGGTGTAGGACAGGCCGACCTTGAGCACCACGTCGCGGTCGGTCGTGGCGTCGAAGGTGACCCAGGCGCCGTTGCCGCCCTCGCCCGCCGCGTCGGGCACGCCGGGCGCGGGCGTGGCGCCGCGCCACGTGCCGAAGCCGGTGAACGGCCGGTCGAAGGTGGCGGTGAAGTACACGGTGTGCTCGTCGTGCCCGGCGCAGAACCGGCCCGCCCGCACCCGGCCCTCGATGGTGCGGTCGCCGACGACGTGGACCTCGGAGTCGAGGACCTGCTGGTTGGCCTTGCCGGTGTTGAACAGGACGTTCGCCTGGGCGGTGGCGGGGAACGAGTAGCGCTGCCAGCCGGTGCGCGGGGTCGCGGTCAGCTCGGCGTCGATGCCGTAGCGGGACAGGCCGACCCGGTAGTAGCCGGGGCGGGCCTCCTCGTCGTCGTGGGAGTAGGCCGACCGGTAGCCGTTGGTGTCAACGTTGTCCACCGGGCCGGTCGTGGGCATGACCGGCAGTTCGCCGGCGACCCCGCAGCCCACGCCGGACAGGTGGGTCTGGCTGAAGCCGTGGATGTGGCCCTGGAGGTAGTCGTAGCCGCCTTGGCCGCCGGTGTCCGGGCTGACCTGGACCATGCCGAACGGGGCGCTCGCGCCGGGGAAGGTGTTGCCGAAGTTCTGCGTGCCGATGAACGGGTTGACCAGCGAGGTGGGGTCGTCGGGCGCCGCGGCGGCGGTCGTCGGCGGCACACCGGCGACGAGCCCGGCGGCGAGGAGGGCCGCCGGCACGAGGGCGGCGGTGCGGGGTGACGGCAGAGGCATGGGCAGGGG
>NZ_JBHWIE010000541.1:0-3692 GCF_042732085.1 Actinosynnema sp. NPDC059797 | reverse complement strand
CCCAGCGACAGGCCCCTCACCCGGCACGCTCCGCCGAGGCGATCAGGTCCGCGGCCCGCTCGCCGACCAGGACCGACGGGGCGTGCGTGTGGCCGCGCACCAGCACCGGCATGACCGAGGCGTCGGCGACCCGCAGCCCTACCGTGCCCCGGACGCGCAGGTCGGGGTCCACCACCGACGCCGCGTCCCGGCCCATGCGGCAGGTGCCCACCGGGTGGTAGAGCGTCTGGCTCCGCGCCTCGATCAGGTCGCCGCCCACCGGTCCGGCGCGGTCCAGGTGGCGGGCCAGCGCGGGCGCGGCGAGGATCCGCTCGCACCACCGCAGCCCCGCGGTCAGCACCCGCCGGTCCTCCTCGTCGCCGAGGTAGCCCGGGTCGATGCGGGGCGCGGCCAGCGGGTCGGGCGAGGCCAGCCGGATCGTCCCGGTGCTGCGCGGGCGCAGCAGCACCGCGCCGAGGGTGACCACGTGCCGGTCCGGCGGGGCCAGGCCGTCGTCGGAGAACGGGCCGGGCACGAACAGCAGCTCCAGGTCCGGCAGCGCCAGCCCGGGGTCGCTGCGGGCGAAGGCGTAGGCCTCGGCGAGGTTGGAGGTCAGCATCCCGCGCCGCTCGGACAGGTAGCGGGCGACGTGGCGCAGGCCGGTCGCCCCGGCCAGGCTGATCGGTTCCCGGCAGTCGGCGTGCACGAGCGTCACCAGGTGGTCGCGCAGCCCGCCGCCGACGTCGGGGGAGTGGTGGACCACCGGGACGCCCAGGTCGCGCAGCTGGGGCGCGGGGCCGACGCCGGACAGCAGCAGCAGGTGCGGCGAGTTGACGGCGCCGCCGCACAGCACCACCTCCCTGGCCGCGCGGACCCGGGTCCGCCGGCCCGCGCGCAGGTACTCGACCCCGACCGCGCGCCGCCCGAGGAACAGGACCCTGGTCACGTGGGCGTCGGTGAGGACGGTGAGGTTCGCGCGCCCGGTCGCCGGGCGCAGGTAGGCGTCCGCCGTGCTCCAGCGCCGACCGCCCCGCTGCGTGACCACGGCCTCCGCGGCGCCGTCCGGCTCCGCGCCGTTGGGCACCGCGCGCCGGGGCAGCCCCGCCTGCGCGCACGCCGCCAGGTAGGCCGCGGTCAGCGGGTTCGGGTCGAGCTGGCGGCGCAGGCTCAGCGGGCCGCCGCGACCGTGGTGGGCGGCGATGGCCTCCTCCGCGCCCTCGATCCGCCGGAAGTACGGCTGGACGGCCCGGTGCCCCCACTGCTCGCCCGCGTGCTCGGCCCACTCGTCGTAGTCGGCGGGGTGCCCGCGCACCCACATCATGGCGTTGATGGCCGAGCTGCCGCCCAGCGCGCGGCCCCGCGGCCAGCGGATGCTCCGGCCGCCCAGGCGCGGCTGCGGCACGGTCCGGTAGGCCCAGTCCACCTCGGTGCCGAACAGGGTGGGGAACGCGGCGGGCACGCCGACCGCGTCGAGGTCGTGCCCCGGTCCCGCCTCCAGCACCAGCACCCGCCGGCCCGGGTCGGCGCTCAGCCGGGCGGCGAGCGGCGCGCCGGCCGAGCCCGCGCCCACCACCACGTAGTCGTACGGGACCGGGTCGTCGGTGGCTGGGTTGCCGGTGGCCGGGTGGTGGCCGGCCGGCCGGCGGGTGGCCGGGACGTGGTGGTCCGGTGCGGTCAGCACGCGGGCCGGTCCCAGGTCCACCGGTGCACCCGCGGCGGCTCACCGGGCACGGCCAGCGCGGCGACGTGCCGCGCGGAGGGCCTCAGCTCGCGCACCGACCACCCCGAGGCGGCCGGCACCGGTTCGCGCCGCCCGAGGTCCACGTCCACGCTCGCCAGCGACCCGGACAGGCCGCACCCGACCGCCTTCAGGTAGCTCTCCTTGCACGTCCAGGTCCGCAGGAACAGCTCGGACCTCGCGGGTTCGCCGAGCCGCCCGAGCCGGTCCGCCTCGGCGCGGGTGAAGAACCTCCTGGCCATGGCCACCCCGTCCGGGAACGCGCGCAACGCCTCCACGTCGACGCCCACCGGACCGGCCGCCGCGACGGCGATCACCGCGCAGCCGTCGGTGTGCGACAGGTTGAACGACAGCTCGCCCGTGCCCAGCTCGGGCCGCCCCAGCGCGCCCCGGACGAGCGCGATGCGCGGCGCGGACCGGTCGAGGTAGCGCGACAGCACGTCGCGCAGCGCGCCGTGGGCCACCACGTGGTCGTGGCGCAGGCGCGCGGTGCCGAGCCGGGTCGCCCGGTCGCGCTCGTCGGCCGGCAGCAGCGGCAGGCACGCCGCCGCCGCCCGCGCGTCACCGGGCAGCGGCACCCGCCACACGTCCACCGCCCCCGGCGGCACCGCGCGACGCCGGGGGCCGGGAGGCCAGACCGGTGCCGCCGCGCTCACGAGCCCACCCGCGCGCACGACGTCCACGGCGCCAGCTCCTCGCGCACGTCGTCCAGCAGCCGCTTCCGCTCGTCGAGGACGAAGAAGTGCCCGCCGGGCAGGAACCTGGCGCGGAAGCGGGCCGTGGTCTGCCGCCGCCACCGCCAGACCTCCTCCGGTCGCGCCTTCGGGTCGCCCAGGCCGCCGAACGCGGTGATCGGGACGGGCAGCGGCTCCCACGCCCCGGCCGCGTAGGTCTCGTTCACCGCGAAGTCGGCCCGCAGCGTGGGCAGGAAGGACCGCAGCAGCCAGGGCCGCGCCAGCAGCGCGTCCGGCGTGCCGCCCAGCTCGCGCAGCACCTCGGTGAAGCGCTCGTCGGACAGCTCGTGCACCCACGCCCGGGGCTCGCCGTCCTGCGGCGCCCGCCTGCCGGAGACCATCAGCAGCACGGGCGGCGGCAGCCCGCGCCGGTCCAGCTCGCGCACCACCTCGGTCACCACGAGCGCGCCGAGGCTGTGCCCGAACAGCGCGAACGGCACGTCCGGCGACAGCTCCGGCCCCACCGCGCCCACCACGCCGTCGACCAGGTCCTCCAGCCGGTCGACGGGCGGCTCGCCGAACCGGGACTCACGCCCCGGCGGGTGCAGCGCGCGCACCCCGACGCACGCGGGCAGCTCCCGCGGCCAGTCGCGGAACACCGACGCGCCGGCTCCCGCGTGCGGGTAGCAGTACAGCCGGAACCGGTCGTCCCGGGACGGGGGCGCGGGCAGCCAGCGGTTCACCCGGTCCACGGTCCCCTCAACCCGTCCTGACCGGTTCGGCGGTCGCCGCGTCCTCCTCGGCGAAGGCGTCCTCCAGCCGCTCGGTCACGGTGTCGACCTCGACCAGGCGCACGGCCTTGCCGCGGGCGGCCTCGATCGCGGCGAGCCTGCGCTTGGCGCGGCCCGTCGCGTAGGTCATCAGCGCGCGCATCTCCAGCCCGAAGTACTCCGGCTGGTAGAGGTGGGTGGCGAACTGGATCTGCCGGATCGCGTGCGGCAGCAGCTCCCGCATCCGCCGCCGCGCGACCAGCCAGTTGGCCTCGTCGGCGGCGACGTGCCTGCGGCAGGTGTAGGTGCCCCAGGCCATGTGCCTGCGCTCGTCGTCCCCGATGCGCCGGATGATCTCCCGCATCCCGGGGAACAGGCCCAGCCGCGCGCACATCCGGTTCCAGGCGAAGTACCCGGTCAGCGCCAGGGTGCCCTCGACGATGTGGTTGTAGGTGACGGAGGCGCGGACCTGGTTGGCCGGGCAGGGGTCCTCGGTGAGCGCGTTCAGCGACCGGGGCAGCTCCTCGTAGA
>NZ_JBHWIE010000540.1:0-3694 GCF_042732085.1 Actinosynnema sp. NPDC059797 | reverse complement strand
GGTGTGGTGAGGGTGGCGGTCGGACGCAGGACCGGCGGTACCCGGTCGTCGACGCCGTGGTTCCTCGCGGAACCCGACCCCGACGCGCGGGTGCGGGTCCTCTGCTTCCCGTACTCGGGGTGCGGCGCGTCGATGTACCAGCGCTGGCCCGCGCGGCGCGGCGAGGTCGACTTCGTCCCGGTCCAGTTCCCGTTCCGGGAGAACCGGACCAGGGAGCCCCACTTCGGCACCTACGAGCGGCTCGCGGACGCCCTGGTGCCCGGCATCGAGCCCTACCTGGACCGGCCCTACGTCCTCTTCAGCCACTGCGGCGGCGTGCTGCCCGCCTACGAGTCGGCGTTGCGCGCCGCGGAGCTGGGCCTGCGCCCGCCCTCGGCGTTCATCGCGTCGTCGCAGGTCGTGCCGCACCACGGGCCGTACGGCAGGTTCCTCGGCCTGTCCGTGCCGGAGCTGGACGAGGAGATCCGCACGCTGCTGCGGCGGATGGGCAGCCGGGAGACCTTCTCGGACGAGATCATCGAGATCGTCCGGGACGTCCTGGTCGCCGACCTCGACGCCAACCGGCGCTACTCGAAACCGGCGCCGGCGCTCCTGCCGTGCCGCGTCACCGCGGTGGGCTGGGACCGGGACGTCGACATCCCCAGCCCGCTGATGGACGCGTGGACCGAGTGCTCCGACGACGTCGACGTGGTGCTCCTGCGCGGTGACCACTACTCGTTCCTGGAAGCGCCCGAAGAACTCGTCGAGCTGATCGTGGAGGTCGCCGAGGCGGCCTGAGCGGGCCGTCCCCGGGAGCGCGTTCCCGCCGACGGCCCAGTCCATCCCTTCGTCCATCGCGGAAAGTGGTGATCGGCGTGGTCCTGCGCACAGGCGACCAATACCTCAACGCCGTCCGGGACGGCCGGTCGGTGTTCCTGGAGGGGCGCCGGGTGGCCGACGTGGTCGACGACCCCCGCTTCCGGGGCATCGCCAACACCGTCGCCGGGCTGTACGACTTCGCGGCGGACCCCGCCAACGACATGGTGTTCCACTGCCCGGAGACCGGCCGGGACGCGCTCAAGCCCTACCTGATCCCGCGGTCCGCGGCCGATTTCGCCGCGCGGCGCGAGGCGCTCGTCAAGTGGGCCGGGCTGACCGCCGGTTTCGTGGGCCGCGGTCCCGACCACTTCGCGGGCTACCTGGCGGGCTTCGCCTCGTCGCCCGGCGTGTTCGACCGGAGCACCCACGACGGCTCGGCCGCCGTGCTCGCCTGGTACCGGAAGATCGTCGACGAGAGCCTGTTCGTCACCTACGCGATCACGCCGCCGCAGACGAGCCGGGTCGAGGTGCCGGAGGACGACGCCGACGGGCCGTTGCAGGTCGCGGTCGTCGGCCGGCGCGCGGACGGGATCGTCGTGCGCGGCGCGCAGATGCTGGCGACCAGCGCCGCGGTGTCGGACTGCGTGTTCGTCAGCTGCATCCAGCCGCTGGGGCCGGACGACGCGGACCACGCCGTGTCGTTCATCCTGCCCGTCGACACCCCCGGGCTGCGGCTCTACTGCCGCCGGCCGTACGCGCACGCCGTCGAGAGCGGGTTCGACTACCCGCTGGCGGCCAGGTTCGACGAGTCCGACGCGGTCCTGGTGTTCGACGACGTCCTGGTGCCGTGGGACAACGTGTTCGTCCACCGGGACGTGGAGGGTGTCCGCGCCCAGTTCTACGGCACCCCGGCCCACGTCCTGGGCAACCACCAGGCCCAGGTGCGGTTGGTCGAGAAGCTGAAGTTCATCTTGGGCGTGGTGCGGAAGGTGTGCGCGACCCACCACACCGACGCGGTCCCGGCCGTGGTGGAGAAGCTCGGCGAACTCGCCTCGCTGGCCGCGATGGTCGAGGCCGGGACGATCGCCGCCGAGGCCGCGGCCGCCCCGGACCCGAACGGGGTCGTGGCGCCCAACCGCCGCTTCCTCTACGGCGCCATGGGGCTCCAGTCCGAGGTCTACCCGAGGGTGTTGCAGGTCGTCCGCGAACTGGTCGGCGGCGGGGTGATCCAGGTGCCGTCCTCGCGCTTCGAGCTGCTCAACGAGGAGACCGCGGCGGACATGCGGAGGTACGCGCGGGTGAAGGGGTTCCCGGCCGAGCAGCGCGTCCAGCTCCTCAAGCTCGCGTGGGACGCCGTCGGCTCGGAGTTCGGCAGCCGGCACCACCAGTACGAGATGTTCTACGCGGGCCCGCCCGCCGTCGCGAAGATGATGTCCTTCCGGCACTACGACTTCGCCGAACCGCTGGCCGCGGTGGAGGGCTTCCTGTCGACCTACGGCCCCGAGGCCCCCGACGGCCGCACCGCCGATCCCGCCGCCGAGCCCGCCACCGACCCTGCCCCCGCCGATCCCGCCGGGCTGGTCCCCGCGGCGGACTGAGCGCCGACACCGGAACGCCCCGGGACCCGACCTGGTCCCGGGGCGTTCCGGCGTGCCGCGTCAGTCGTCCACGGCGTAGTCGGCCAGGGGCAGGTCCGGGTCCCGGACGACCTGGCGGATCAGCGAGCCGAGCTGGTCCAGCCTGCGGTACCCGGTGTCGAAGGTGTAGATGCCGCTGTTGACCTCGGCGCACACCTCGAACGAGCCCGGTTTCACGATGGCGTGGAACGCCAGGTCGTAGCGCGCGGTCCCGTGCCCGATGAACGAGTAGTCGATGGCGCAGCCGGGCAGCCGGAACGGCAGCCAGCTCTCGACCTGCAACTCGGTGGTCACCTGGAACAGGGGGAGGCGGTCGACCGAGCGGGCGGCGCCGACCGCGTCGACGATCGCCGACAGGGGCAGGGCGCGGTGGTCGTACACGGCCACGACCTCGTCCCGCAGCCGCCGCATCAGCTCGGCGAACGTCGGCGAGCCGGTGCAGTCCACCCGGACCGGCAGGACGTTGATGAAGCACCCGATCAGCCGCTCCGACCCGCTCATGCCCCTGGTGTCGCTCGGCATCCCGATCAGGAACAGCTCCTGGCCGGAGATCCGGTGCAGCAGCAGGGACGTCGCGGCGGTGAAGGCGATGAACGGGGTGACGCGGTGGGCGGAGGCCAGCGCGGCGAACGCGTCGAACAGGCCGCGCTCCTGGGGCCGGTAGAGGAACTCGCCGTCGAAGGTCAGGTTGGCCGGGCGGTCGAAGTCGGTCGGCAGCACCAGTTCCGGGACGCCGTGCAGGCGCGAGCGCCAGAACGACCGCAGCCGCTCCAGGCCGTCGCCGCCGAGCTGCGCCCCCTCCCACGCCACGTAGTCGCCGATCTGCACCGGCAGGTCGGCGGGCCCGGCGGACCCGTCGGTCCCGGCCGCGTAGAGGGCGCTCAGCTCGGCCATGAACAGGGTCATGGAGCGCTCGTCCACGACGAGGTGGTGGAAGACGACGTAGAGGACGTGGTCCTCGGGTGCCAGGCGCACGACGTGCGCGGCCAGCAGCGGCCCCTCGGCCAGCGCGAACTCGTGGAAGCCGATGCGCTCGCGGATCCCGTCGACCTCCTCCGGCGACCCCCGGCCGGCGAGGTCGGTGCACGGGACGTCCAGCCGCACGGACTCGTGGACGACCTGGACCGGTTCGCCGTCGTCGGTCTGCTCGACGGTGATCCGCAGCGCGTCGTGCCGGTCGACCACCCCCTGGATCGACCGGCGCAGCAGGTCCACGTCCAGCGGCCCGGTGATGCGGAACTCCAGCGGGATCGTGTAGG
>NZ_JBHWIE010000539.1:0-3707 GCF_042732085.1 Actinosynnema sp. NPDC059797 | reverse complement strand
CCTGCTGCTGACCCCCGTGCTCACCCGGCCGCCCCTGCGCGTGGGCCAGTGGCGCCGCCTGCCCACACCCGCCGCCCTGCTCGCCGCCGCCCGCCTGACCACGTTCCTGCCCCTGTGGAACATCACCGGCAACCCCGCCGCCGCCGTCCCCGCCGGCCACACCCGCACCGGCCTGCCCCTGGCCGTGCAGCTCGTCGCCGCCCCCGACGGCGAACCCACCATCCTCACCGCCGCCGGCCAACTCCAACGGGCCCGCCCCTGGACCGACCGCCGCCCACCCGCCACGCCCTGACCCACCCCGGCGGCCGACGCCCACGCCCGCCCGACCGGCGGGGAACAGGTCGGCGGGAACAGGTCAGCGGGGCTGCTCCGCGGCCACCCGGCGCACCAGCTCCGCCGCACCCGACGGCGCGTCCGGCGCCGACAACCTCGCCAGCACCTCCTCCCGCACCACCGGCCACACCCCGACCCCCGCGGCCAACGACCGCAACCGCTCCCACGACTCCCACACCGGGTGTGCCAGCACCGCGTCCCGCCGCAGCCCCACCGCCCGCGACACCCACCCCACCCGCAGGCACTCGTCGACCCCCAGGTCCACCAACCGGCTCGCCGCGCCCCGACCACCCGTGGCCACCAGCCCGCGCCGCACCCACTCCAACGCCTCCTCCGACCGGCCCGCGTCCCGCAACACCGTCGCCACCCGCAGGTAGTGCCACCCCGACGACAGGTCCCGCGTCAACACCAGCACCTGCAGGTCCACGTCACCGGTGTGCTCGGCCAGCTCCTCCACCACCCGCAGCAGCGCCCACCGCTCCCGGTCGTAGGTCCCGGTCCGACCGAACCCGATCACCGGCAGCCGCTCGAACCGCGCCACCGCCTCCGCCCGGTAGCGGGCCAACCCCTCGACGCCCAACGCCTCCGCGTACGCCGACAACCGCACCTCCGGCGGCTCGGCGAACCCCGTCTGCAACCACAGCAGCCACTCGGCCAGCCCACCCGGCTCCGGCGGGTCCGACGCGCACGCCACCGCGTGCAGGTCCACCACCCGGTCCACCAGCTCCGCCAACGCCGCCCGGTGCTCCCGGTCCCGCCCGACCGCCGCCACCAGCAGCTCCGCCACGTCCTGCGCCACCCGCCGCGCGCCCGGACCACCGCGCACCAGGTCCGACAACCCCGCCACCACCGCGGCCAGCTCGTCCCACCGCGCCGCCCACGGGGCGTCGGAAGGGGCCAACGCGGTCGCGGCGCGGGTCGCTAAAGCGTGCACCGCGACATCCAACCGCACCCCGCGCCCGCCCACGACGCCCACCCGAACGCCCGCCTGCCGTGCCCGCACCGCCCGCGACCGGCACAAAAAAGCGGGGCGCCGGCCCACGCCGACGCCCCGACACCCACCCGGTGCGAGCAAGATCACCAACCGGTGACCGCCCGCCACGTCACTCCCGCGGCGGCTCGGCCACCCCGCCACCCAGCTCCCGCGCGGACGACCCGCCCGCCGACAGCGAACCCGGAGCACCGCCCGCCTCCGACCCCGCCGCCCCGGGCGACAGGGCACCGGGCGACAGGGGACCCGACGACAGCGAACCCGGGGCCCCGGAACCCGCCGACAACGACCCGGGCGACTCCATCGGACCGGGCACCTCCTGGCGGGCCACCGCCTCCGCCGCCCGCACCGCCTCAGCCACCGCCGGGTCCGGCGCGGTGTCGAACCAGTCCGCCACCGACTCGTCGTCCGCCTCCGGCCTCGACACCGGCGGCTCCTCCTTCGACGGCTCGTACCGGAACACCCCGTCCTCACCCGGCGCGCCCAGCATCCGCGCGAACCCCTCCAACGCCTTGCCGTAGTCCGACGGCACCAGCCACACCTTGTTCGCGTCGCCCTGCGCCATCTGCGGCAACGTCTGCAGGTACTGGTAGGCCAGCACCTCCGGCGTCGGCCGGCCCGCCTTGATCGCCGCGAACACCTTCTCGATCGCCTTCGCCTGGCCCTGCGCCTGCAGGTAGCGGGCCGCCCGCTCACCCTGCGCCCGCAGGATCCGCGACTGCCGCTCCGCCTCCGCCGCCAGGATCGCCGCCTGCTTGGCGCCCTCCGCGGACAGGATCTGCGACTGCTTCTGCCCCTCCGCGGTCTTGATCGCCGACTCCCGCTGACCCTCCGCGTTCAGGATCATCGCGCGCTTCTCCCGGTCCGCGCGCATCTGCTTCTCCATCGAGTCCTGGATCGACGGCGGCGGGTCGATCGCCTTGAGCTCCACCCGCGCCACCCGGATGCCCCACCGGCCCGTCGCCTCGTCCAACACCCCGCGCAACTGGTTGTTGATCTGGTCGCGGGAGGTCAGCGTCTCCTCCAGGCTCATCCCGCCCACCAGGTTGCGCAGCGTCGTGGTCGTCAACTGCTCCACGCCCACGATGTAGTTGGAGATCTCGTACACCGCCGCCCGCGGATCGGTGACCTGGAAGTACACCACCGTGTCGATCGACACCGTCAGGTTGTCCTGCGTGATCACCGGCTGCGGCGGGAACGACACCACCTGCTCGCGCAGGTCGATGCGCGCCCGCACCCGGTCGAAGAACGGCACCAGGATGTTCAACCCCGGCGCCGCGGTCGTGCGGTAGCGGCCCAACCGCTCGATCACCGCGGCCGTGGCCTGCGGGATCACCAGCACCGACTTGACCGTGACGATCAGCACGAACAGCACCAGCACCGCGATGACGATCAACGTGGTGGTCATGGTTCTCCAGCCTCTCAGGCCCCGGACAGCACCACCGCGGTCGCGCCCGAGATCTCCACAACAGTCACTTCGACACCGGGTTCGATCACGCCGCGGTCCAACGACCGCGCCGACCACACCTCGCCGCCGATCCGCACCGTGCCGCCGTGCGCGTCCACCCGCGACACCACGACCGCGGTGCTGCCCAGCAGCGCCTCGACCCCCGACTTGTGCCCGGTGCCCAACGCCATCCGGCGCTTGATCGCCGGCCGGGCGCCCAGCACCAGACCCAACGACACCACACCGAACACCACCGCGCTGACCAGGACCGGCGCGCCCAACCCCGCCGCGCCCGCCGCGCCCAGCGCGGCCACCCCGAGCATGACCAGCACGAAATCGCCCGACAGGACCTCGGCGGCCACCAGCACGACACCGAGGATCAACCAGATCAACGACGCGGCCACACCACCATCCTTACACCCGCGGGAAGCCCGCGTGACCCGATCGGGCACACGACGGGGTCGAAAACCCGACCAAGCCGACCACGGCCGCCACGCGCGTCACGCCGGTTCGGTGACGAAATCGATCAACCGCTCCACCGCGCCCAGCAGCGGCGTCTCCAGGTCCCGGAACCCCGACACCCCCGCCAGCACCCGACGCCACCCCTCCCACGGCTCGCCCCAGCCCAGCGCCGCGCACACCCCCTCCTTCCACGGCACCCCACGCGGCACCTCCGGCCACGCCGCGATCCCCACCGACGACGGCTTCACCGCCTGCCAGATGTCCACGAACGGGTGACCGGTGACCAGCACGTGCTCGTCGCGCACCCGCGCCACCAGCCGCGACTCCTTGCTGCCCGCCACCAGGTGGTCCACCAGCACCCCCAACCGCCGACCCGGGCCCGTGCCGAACTCCGCCACCCGCTCGGCCAGCACGTCCACCCCGTCCAACGGCTCCACCACCACCCCCTCCACCCGCAGGTCGTGGCCCCACACC
>NZ_JBHWIE010000538.1:0-3713 GCF_042732085.1 Actinosynnema sp. NPDC059797 | reverse complement strand
GCCCTCAGGCGCCCTACCAGGAACCGCGCTTCCCGCTGGTCCGGGCAGTCCGAGCTCCCACGGCGCGAAGATCAGCAGGACGCCGCCGAAGCCGAGGCCCACCCCGGCCAGGCGCGCCGGGCCCCACCCCCGGTCCGTGCCCAGGGCCAGGCCGATGAGCAGCGACCACAGCGGGGTGGTGGCGTTGAGCACGCCCGCGACACCGGAGTCCACCGTCTGCTGGCCGACGCCGAACAGCACGAACGGCAGGGTGTTGCAGAAGAACGCGGCCACCGCGAGCCGACCCCACAGGCCGCGCGGCAGCCGCTCGCCGGCCCGGCGGGCGAGGGCGAACAGGAACGCCGCGCCCAGCGCGCACCGCACCACCGCGATCTGCGCGGGCGTGAACCCGGTCAGGGCCAGTTCGATCCACAGGAAGCACGAACCCCAGAGCAGGGCCAGCAGTCCCATGCGCAGCACGCGCCGTCCGGTCATGGGACGACCATCCCGCACTCCCGGTTTCAGGAAAAGTGAAACCTCATGAGGGTGCGTTAAGCGCAGCTTCAAGGTCGGAGCCCGCTCCGTCGAGGGCCCCGACCCCGGGGTTCACGTCAGCGCGTGTGGACCAGGAGCCGGTCCACGCCGTGGACGATCGAGGCGGTGCGGAACACCGGTCGGTCCTCGGCCAGGCGCAGGTCCGGGAAGCGGCGCAGCAGCGCCGGGTAGGCCGCGCGCAGCTCCATCCGCCCCAGCTGCGCCCCCACGCAGCGGTGCGCGCCGTAGCCGAACGCCAGGTGCGACGACGACTCGCGGGTGTGGTCGAACCCGGGCGCGCCCTCGCGGTTGGCCGCCGTCAGGGAGACCACGACCGCGTCGCCCTCCTCGATCCGCTGGTCGCCCACGGTGAGGGCGTGCCGCGCGAACCGGGGGAACGCCACCTGCACCACGGTCAGGTGCCGCAGCAGCTCCTCCACCAGCGGGCCGACCGCCGCGTCGTCGTCGCGCATCGACGCGCGCGCCGCGTCGTCGCGCAGCAGCACGTACGCGCCCAGCGCCAACATGCTCGCCGTGGTGTCGAAACCGCCGGTCAGCACCCCGTCGGCCAGGCCGGCCAGCTCCGCGTCGTCGACCGCGTCGCCGTGCTCGCGGATGATCATGCCGATGAGGCCGTCGCCGGGCGAGCGGCGCTCCCGCTCCACGATCTCCCGCATGTACTCCAGCGACTCGGAGATGGCGCCCAGCGCCTGGCCCGCGCCGCCGAGCACGTCGAACCGGGCGGCGGCCAGCCGCTGGAACCGGTCGCGGTCGTCGTACGGCACGCCCAGCAGCTCGCAGATCGTCAGCGACGGGATCGGCAGGGCGAACTCCTGGACCAGGTCCACGGGGCCGTCCGCCGCCTCCATCGCGTTCAGCCGCTCGGTGACGATCTCGTCGATGCGCGGCACCAGGCGCGACAGCCGCCGCACGGTGAACTCCGGCGTCAGCAGCCGGCGCAGCCGGGTGTGGTCCGGCGGGTCGGCGAACCCGAGGCCGCCGGGCGACTGCTCCAGCTGCCCCACCGCCGCGCCGAGCCGGGTGTAATCGTTACTGAACGCTCCTGTGTCGGAAAGCACCTTCTTGGCCTCGGCCTCCCCCGTGACCAACCACACGCGAAGGCCGAACGGAACCGGCACGCGGTGCACCGGACCCGACTCGCTCATCCGCGTCAACTCCTCGACCGGCTCGACCCCGTTCCTCTTCAACGGGAGCAGCGCACGGTCCGGGAGCAGCGACAACGCACGTGAACCGATCTTGCCCATGATCCACCGCGTGGCCGAACGCCGTGCGACCCACCCCACGAGGCCGTCGCGCACAGACGCCAGAGTCGCCATTCCACACCCCTCATTCCCCAGATCGAATCGACGAAACGGTATCCGCACCGACCTGAGAGGAGCATCGCGCCACAGGCGGATTGACACGGCGACGACCCGTGAAAGACGATCGGCAATCGCGCGTGAACGGGGGAAGCCGGTCGAAGTCCGGCGCTGACCCGCAACGGTAGGTCCCCGACCGGGGACGAACCCGAACACCCGTCGCGCGCGCAACGCTCCAGACACCGTCGAGGTCAACGGGTCGGGGCCGGGGGTCGATGCCGTCCGGGTCCGCTCGCGCCTCGCACCCGGAAAGGCCCACCATGCCCGTCAGACGGACCGCTGCGGTCGTCGCCGTCGCGCTCGCCACCTTCGCGTCCGGACCGGTGGCGCTCGCCGAGCCCGCCACGCCGCCCGCCACCGAGCCCGTCGAGGTCGCCGCCGGGTGGCTGGCCCGCCAACTGGTGGACGGCGACCACTTCGAGGGCGTGTTCGACGGCCGGACCTTCCCCGACCAGGGGCTCACGCTGGACGCCGGGTTCGCGTTCACCGCCGCCGGGGTGGCCCGCGACCGGGTGGACGCCGCGGCCGGGTGGCTGGCCCGCCCCGAGGTGATCTCCAACTACCTGTACTACGACGACCCGGAGAAGGCGTCCTTCGCGGGCCCGCACGCCAAGCTGGCCCTGTTCGCCCAGGTGATCGGCGAGGACCCGGAGGACTTCGGCGGCGTGGACCTCCTGGCCGGCCTCACCGCGCTGAAGTCCGCGTCCGGCCGGTTCTCCGACCGGTCCGAGTTCGGCGACCTGTCCAACGGCTTCAGCCAGGCCTTCGCGGTGCTCGCGCTCGACCGCGCCGGCGGCGCGCCCGCGGACGCCGTCGACTACCTCGTGGGCGGCCGGTGCGCGGACGGCGGGTTCCCGCTGGTGCTGGAGGCCGACACGTGCGAGTCGCACGTCGACGCCACCGCCATGGCCGCGCAGGCGCTGCTGGCGACCGGGCGCGCCGCCGACGCGACCGGCGCGCTGGACTGGCTGGTCTCGGCGCAGCGGCCGGGCGGCGGTTTCCGCGACGAGGACGCCGCCGAGGGCAACGCCAACAGCACCGGCCTCGCGGCGCAGGCCCTGCGCGCGGGCGGCCGCACGTCGGCCGCCGACCGGGCGGTGGCGTTCCTGCGCTCGCTCCAGGTCGGCTGCGGCGGACCCGAGGCGCAGCGCGGCGCGATCGCCTTCGACCGGACCGGGTTCGCCGCGTCCAACGCCACGCGCGCCACCAGCCAGGGCGTGCTCGGCCTGGTGGGCGTCGGCTTCGCCGAGCTGTCCGCCGAGGGCGACCGGCCGGGCGCGCCGGCGCTCGACTGCACCGACGTGCCGACCTCTTCCACCACGACCACCACGACCACCACGACTGCCACGTCCACTTCGGACAGTGCCACGTCCACGACGGCCCCCACGACCACTTCGGTCGGCGGCACCGCGACGACGACCGCGAACGTCGTCGTCGTGGCGGGCAGCGGCACCGGCCTGGCGAACACCGGCGCGTCGGTCGGGCCGGCGCTGTGGGTGGGTTCGCTGGCGCTGCTCGGCGGCGCGCTGCTGCTGGTGCTGAGCCGCCGCCGGCACGTGCCGGCGGAGGAGCGCGGGTGAGGCGCGGGCCGGTCGTGAGGTGGGCTTCCGGGACGGGCGCGCCGTGACCGCCCGGTGGCGGCGGACCCTCGCGGCGGTGGCCGCCGCCGGGCTCGCCGCCCTCGGCGCGCCCCCGGTCGCGCACGCGGCCGACAGCGCGGGCCTCACGGTCGTCGTGGACTTCCCGGCGCTGGGCGGCGTGCGCACCCGGTGCGCGCCGGGCGACCCCTCGTCGGGCGCGGGCGCGCGGAGCGCCCCCAGG
>NZ_JBHWIE010000537.1:0-3720 GCF_042732085.1 Actinosynnema sp. NPDC059797 | reverse complement strand
GCGGGCGAGCTGGAGGTCGCCGCGCCGGACTCGCGGGTGCAGCGCTGGTCGACCGACCCGCGTTCCCGGGTGCCGGCCCTGCCCGCCCTGGACGGGCCCGCGCCGACGTGCCTGCGGACCGTGCTGCGCGGGCGCACGGTCTTCGACGGGGGAGCCCTGTCGTGAAGGTCTTCATCTCCTGGTCGGGTGAGCCCTCGCGGAACTTCGCCCTGTTCCTCCGCACCTGGCTGCGGCAGGTCGTCCAGGCGATCAAGCCGTGGATGTCGGACGAGGACATCGCCAAGGGCAGCCGCAACATGGTCGAGCTGGGCAAGGAGCTGGAGGAGGCCGAATTCGGCATCGTCGTGCTGACCCGGCAGAACCTCGGCGCGCCCTGGATCAACTTCGAGGCGGGCGCGATTTCCAAGAGCGTCGGCCAGGCCAGCCTGGTGCCCCTGCTGCTCGACGTCCGTAAGAGCGACATCGTCGGTCCGCTCGCGCAGTTCCAGGCGGCAGACGCGGGCGATGAGCGCGATATGTTCCGCCTGGTCGACCAGATGAACCGGAAGCTCTCCGCCCCACTGGAACCGGACATCCTGGATCGGGCCCTGCGGATGAACCTGCCCGCGTTCGCTGCGGAGCTGGAGCGGTTCCACCACGCGAGCTCGACACAGCACGGTCCGGTCAGCCGGCGCGACGAGCGGGACGTGATGGACGAAATCCTGCTCATCGTCCGGCAGCTGCAGGCCGGGGCGACTCAGAAGGGGGAAGCGCGGCTCTATCCGCCCGTGGTCAGGACCGAGAACCCCCCAGGCTCCTGGCAGGAGAAGCTGCGTGCCTTGGATCTCGCCCTTGCCGAAGGGAGGGTCAGCGCCGACGTCTACCGCGAGCAGCGTGACGTGATCCTGGCCGAGGCTGGAACGGAGTGAGTTGAGATATGGCGTTGCTCGACCTGGACCCCAAGGTGGTCGCGAAGGCCCGTGCGCTCGCCGAGCGCGCCGCCGAACCGGTGGTGGCCCTGGCCAGGGCCCACACCACGGTGGCGGTCGAGCGCGCCACCCTCCGGCTGGCCGGCATCACCGGCGCGGACTCCACCCACAGCGCGGGCGACGTGCCGTGGGTCAACCGGGTCGTCGACACCGTGCGCGAGCACTGCGGCCTGGAGCACGGCGTCGCCCTGCCGGTCTTCCACGCCCTGCGCCGCCACGGCCTGGCCTCGCTGACCGAACTGGCCGAGGCCACCGCCGCCGGGCAGGTCCGCTACGAGCTGCCCACCGGCCGCGACCGGGACCGCGCCCGCCGGGCCGCCACCGCCGCGGTCACCCGCGGCCTGCGCACCGTCGACCGCAACCGCGCGCAGCGCGACAGGCTGGTGGCCCGGCTGGGCGACCCGCCGAGGCGGCCGTGGATCTACCTGATCGTGGCCACCGGCGACATCGACGAGGACGTCGTGCAGGCGGGCAACGCCGCCCGCGCCGGTGCCGACGTCATCGCGGTCATCCGCTCCACCGGCCAGTCGCTGCTGGACTACGTGCCCGAGGGCGCCACCCACCACGGTTTCGCCGGCACCTACGCCACCCAGGAGAACTTCCGCATCATGCGGGCCGCGCTGGACGAGGTGTCCAAGGAGGTCGGCCGCTACGTGCGGCTGACCAACTACGCCTCGGGCCTGTGCATGCCCGAGATCGCCGTGCTGGCCGGGCTGCAGCGGCTGGACATGATGCTCAACGACTCGATGTACGGGATCCTGTTCCGCGACATCAACCCCGTGCGCACCTTCGTGGACCAGCGGTTCTCCCGGCAGGTCCACGCCCGCGCCGGGATCATCATCAACACCGGCGAGGACAACTACCTCACCACCGCCGACGCCGTGGACGCCGCCCACACCGTGACGGTGTCGCAGCTGCTCAACGAGCGCTTCGCCCACGAGGCGGGGTTGCCCGACCACCTGCTGGGCCTGGGCCACGCCTTCGAGATCAACCCGGCGGTGCCCGAGTCGTTCCGGCTGGAGCTGGCGCACGCGCTGCTGGCCCGGGAGCTGTTCCCGGACGCGCCGCTGAAGTGGATGCCGCCGACCAAGCACATGACCGGCGACGTGTTCCACGGCTACCTGCTCGACGGGTTCTTCAACCTCGCCGGCGTGCTCACCGGCCAGTCGATCCTGCTGGTCGGCATGATGACCGAGGCCGTGGTGACCCCGTTCCTGTCCGACCGGGACCTGGCGCTGGCCAACGTCCGCTACGTGCTGGGCGCGGCGGGCGGGCTGGCCGAGGACTTCCGGCCGGCGCCGGACGGGTTCATCGCCAAGCGCGCCCACCAGGTGCTGGGCGAGGCGGTGGACCTGCTGGAGCGCATCGTCGACCGGGGTCTGCTCACCGCCATCGCCGAGGGCACCTTCGGCCTGATGAAGCGCCCCGCCGACGGCGGCAGGGGCGCCGACGGCGTGGTGGAGAAGGCGGAGGACTACCTCAACCCGGCCGCGGAGCTGCTGGAGGCGGGCCTGGCGCAGGACGGGCCACCCGAAGCCGGGACCGCCGGGGCGGCAGGGGCGGCGGGGACGGGGGTGGCGCGGTGAGCAGGCGGCACGTGCGGCCCTACGGCGACACCACCGGCGACGGCATGGTGCAGACCTCCTTCACGCTGCCCGTGCCGTTCGGCCCCCGCGCCGACGGCGCCGCGCAGCAGCTGGCCAACAAGATGGGCATCGACCCGGCCATGGTGGTGCACTCCCACCCCATCGGCGCCGACTTCACCTTCTTCGTCGTCTACGGCTCGGTGCGCCACGTCGTGGACCTGGACGAGGTGCGGGTGGTGGAGCGGGAGTACCCGCTGCTGTCGCCCGCGGAGGTCAACGGGGCGCTGAAGAAGCTGCTGCGGCGCAAGCTGGTGGTGGTGGGCGGCTGCATCGGTACCGACGCGCACACCGTGGGCATCGACGCGATCCTCAACGTCAAGGGCTTCGCCGGGGAGAAGGGCCTGGAGTACTACCGGGAGCTGCGGGTGGTGAACCTGGGCGCGCAGGTGTCGGTGCCGGAGCTGGTGCGGCGGGCCCGCGCGGAGAAGGCCGACGCGGTGCTGGTGTCGCAGGTGGTGACCCAGCGCGACGCGCACGTGCTCAACACCCGGGAGATGTCCGCGGCGTTCCGGGAGGCGATGGGGGCGCGGCGGCCGCTGCTGGTCGCGGGCGGCCCCCGGTTCGACCCGCTGATGGCGGACGAGCTGGGCGTGGACCGGGTGTTCGGGCGCGGCACCACGCCCGGCGAGGTCGCCAGCTACCTGGTGCACGCGGTGCGGTCCAAGCGGAAGGAGAACGCGTGAGCCTGACCGAGGGTTTCGCCGTCACCCACCGGCGGTACGTGCCCCACTCGCACGCCCACTACGGGGGCAGCCTCGTGGACGGGGCGTACGGGCTGGGCCTGTTCGGCGACGTGGCCACGGAGCTGCTGATCCGGACCGACGCCGACGAGGGGCTGTTCGCGGGTTACTCCAGCGTGGAGTTCCTGGCCCCGGTCCGGGCCGGTGACGTGCTGGAGGCCACCGCCACCCTGGTGCGGGTGGGCACCCGGTCGCGGGAGCTGGAGTTCGAGCTGCGCGTGGTGTGCCGGGCGGCGCCCGAGCGGGGCCCGTCGGCGGCCGACGTGCTCGACCCGCCGGTGGTGGCCACGCGGGCGCGGGGCACGGTGGTCGCGCCCCCGGCGTGACCGGCCGGCGGTGGTGAGCGACGGCGGGGCGGTCGAGGGC
>NZ_JBHWIE010000536.1:0-3726 GCF_042732085.1 Actinosynnema sp. NPDC059797 | reverse complement strand
GCCGGCGCCCCCCGCATCCACCGCCCCCCGCCCCGCGCGGCGTCGCGGGGGCCGGGGCGCCCGCGGCGGGCCCCCCCCCCCCCGGCCGCCCCCCACCCCCGGATCAGCCCTCCGCCGGTCCGAGGAGGAGCCGGCGCGCCTCCTCCTGCCTGCCCAGCGCCTCCAGCCGACCGCGGAAGTCCTCCAGCGCGCGGTCGCACTGCGCCGAGCACACGCCCTGGAGCCCTTCCACGGCCCGCAACGCGGTGTGGTGGCCCTGGTCGACCTCGCCCGCCCGCAGCTGCGCCGAGGCCAGGAGCACCAGCCTGAGCCCCCGCCGTCGCGACCGGTCCGGCGGGCAGCCGTGCAGGGCCTCGTCGGCCCACCGCACGGCGGCCGCGGGCTGGTCGAGGTCGCGGGCGCACCGGGCCAGCTCCTCCGCCAGGTACGCCCGGTCGACGTGGGCGGCCCAGGCCGGTTCGCCGTCGGACGCGTCGTGCTCCAGCGCCTCGACCGCCTTGCCGGCGGCCCGCTGGCAGGCCCGCGCGTCGCCCAGCAGGGCGTGCCCCCGGGCCTCGGCCGCGTGGCAGACGGCCCGCACCGCCGGGGTGTTCCGGCCCCGCGACCCCTCCAGGGCCACGCGGGCGAGCTGGACGGCCTCGTGGGGGCTGCCCAGCACGAGGGCCGCCCGGCTCATGCCGGACGCCAGCACGTACCCGCCCATGCCCCGGTCGCCCGCCGCCTGCGTCAGCCGCAGGGCCTGGATGTAGTAGCGCTGGGCGAGACCCGGCCGGCCGGTGTCGACCGCCATGTACCCGGCCAGCTCGGTGAGGCGCGCGGCGGCGCCGAGGAGCTGTCTCCCGGTCGACTCGCCGTAGGAGTCCGCGAGCAGCCGGGAGACGACGCTGTCGAGGTAGTGGATGACGACGGGGCGGATGCGGGTGCTGCCGAAGCGGTGGTCGAGGTCGGCGAACGCGGCGGTCGTCGCCCGCACCACCGCGATGTCGGCCGCGCCCACCGCCGCCGGGCCGTCCCCGGCGACGGTGGCGTCCGGGTCGGCGATCAGCCAGTCGCGGCTGGGTTGCACGAGCACGGACGTGGAGAGCTCCTCCCCGGTCAGCGAGCCGGTGCGGTTGGCGTCGTGGTGCCACAGCGCGCACACCTGGCGCAGCGCGCACGTCAGGACCGGCTCGAACCGCAGCCCCACCGTGGCCGCCGCGTCGGAGTGGGGTGACATGCCGATCTCGTCGACCGTCACCGTGCGGCCCAGCTTGTGCCCCAGCGCCTGGGCGATGATCGCGGGCGCGCGGCCGCGCGGCTGCTGCCCCCGCAGCCAGCGGGCCACCGACGTCTTGTCGTAACGCAGGTCCAGCCCGTGCTCGGCGCCGCACACGTTGACCCGGCGGGCGAGCCCGGTGTTGGAACAGGCCGCTTCCTCCATGACCGCGCGCAGCCGTTCGTTCGCCTTCCGGCCGGTGGGCGGTCGTGCGCCCATAACCATCACGCCTCCTTCGCGTTCCTGCGGGGAACCCGAAACCTGCCGCCGGTGGGTCCGGCGCGCACCCCCCGGGCGCGTGGCCGGTGCGGGAGTCGTGTTCGCGAGGTCGGGAGCCGGTGCGGAGGCGGCGGAGCACCCCGGTGCGGGGCCGACGGTGTCCGTGGTGGGTCAACGCCCGTGCGCGCCGGGCACCACCTCTCCGGCACGCCGCCCCTCGCGTGCCGGAGAGGGTGACCGGGCGTCCGCGCGCGACCGCCGACCGACCGCCGGCCCGACCACCGGGCGCTCCTCCCGGCGGCGTCCCTCCCACCGCCTCGGAGGGGGTGGCGACGCGTGGGGGCAAAAGGTGGTGAAAAATTGTGCGATTATTGACGTCAGAGTTGCCGCGATCGTCTTCCCGAATGCTGCGGGCACGATTCTTACCCCCATTCCATCCCTGTTCCGGACTGTTTCCAGCTAATTGGTCAACTGTGTCGGCAAAGGAAATTAGGGGCGTGGTGAAAACCATGCTAATCGCAGTCCGCAGGGGGTTGGATATAAGCCGATGGGGTGAACGTGGTCGTTTCCCGCGACCTGTGCGGAAGACCACACGTTCGGCCTCTCCAGCGACAACGGGTGACCGGTCCGGTGGAGTGAGGGGCGCTTCGGTCGGAATTCGCCGGTTAGCCGGGTGCCCGCGAATGCCGCGCTGCGAGCGGGCGCGCGCACCACGCCGTGAGCGCGCTCCCGACGACACCCGGTGCGCCTGCCGCCCGCGCCCGCACCGTCCCTACCGTCGGCCTGTCCGAACCCACCTGTCGTCGCGGGACGGTCCCGCACGGTGCTCAAGCGCCCGTGCCGCGCGGCTCGCAGCTTCCGCACAGCCGGAAGACGGGAGACCCCATGACCACCCCAACCGCGGCGCGGCCGTCGGCCGTGGCGGAACACCGGATCACCGTGGACGGCACGGACACCCGCTACCTGACCGCCGGCTCCGGGCGCCCGCTCCTGCTGGTCCACGGCGAGGGGAGTGTGGCCGAGGAGTGGTACGACGTCCTCGAACGCCTCTCCGACGACTACCGGGTCATCGCCGTCGACCTGCCGGGCTACGGCTACACCGAACCGATCCCCGACGCCTCCGCGCGGGCGCTCGCCGCGTTCGTGTGGCGGTTCGCCGCGGCCGCCGGCCTGGAGCGGCCCGTGCTCGTCGGGCACTCGCTGGGCGGCGCGGTGGCGACCCACGCCGCCCTGGCCCACCCGGACCGGGTGCCGGGACTGGTGCTGATCGGCTCCGGCGGCATGGGCCGCGTCATCACCCCGGCCTTCGTCCTGATGTCCGTCACCCCGCTGGGAGACCTGGTGCGGTGGTTGATCCCGCTGCTCCCCCTCGGGCCCAAGCTGCTCACGGCCTCGGCGGCGCTGGTGGGCGCCTGCCGGCCCTGGCGCATCTCCGCGCCCTGGTGGTCCAGCCAGGAGCAGGCGGTCGACACCCCGGGCGTCCTGGACACCACCCTGCGCTCGCACCGCTCGGCGGTCGGCCTCCTGGGGCAGCGGGAACCGCTCCTCGGCAGGTTGCCGGAGCTGCCGATGCCGACCCTGGTCGCCTGGGGCCTCCAGGACCGGCTGCTGCCCTTCTGGCAGGCGATCGGCGCCCGCCTGAGGCTGCGCCGGGGACGGCTGGCGCTGTTCGCGTTCAGCGGCCACCTGCTGCCGATGGAGGCGCCGGACGCGCTGCTCCGCGCCGTCCGACCCTTCCTCGCCGACCTCGACGGCGACCCCGGTGACGAGGGCGGCCGGTCATGAGCGACGCGGCGGACGTGATCGTCGTGGGCGCGGGCCTGGCCGGCCTCGTCGCGACCCACGAGCTGACCAAGGCCGGCCGGCGGGTGCTCGTCCTCGACCAGGAGAACGAGGCCAACCTCGGCGGCCAGGCGCACTGGTCGCAGGGCGGCCTGTTCCTGGTCGACAGCCCCGAGCAGCGGCGGGTGGGCATCAAGGACTCCGCCGAGCTGGCGCTGTCCGACTGGCTGGGCGCGGCCGGGTTCGACCGCGAGCGCGAGGACCGCTGGGCCCGCGCCTGGGCCGAGGCGTACGTCGCCTTCGCCGCCGGTGACAAGCGCGCCTACCTGCGGGGGCTCGGGCTGTCCCTGATGCCGGTCGTCGGCTGGGTCGAGCGCGGGGTGGGCCTCGCGGTCGGGCACGGCAACTCCGTGCCCCGGTTCCACTACACCTGGGGCTCCGGCCCCGATCTCGTCCGGATCTTCCGCGAC
>NZ_JBHWIE010000535.1:0-3734 GCF_042732085.1 Actinosynnema sp. NPDC059797 | reverse complement strand
CAGCCTCCCCGCCGGGCCGGTGTCGCACCGGCCACCACCGAAGAAGTCGTGGCGCGCCGGCGCCCGGTTCCCGGGATCGGGAAAACACGCCGACGCGTTGTTGCCAACATCTTGCAACTAAGATCTACTGGCAACAGACACCCGAGTGATGAGGGAGCACGCGTGGGCCAGTACCACCTGCCCGACCTGCCGTACGACTACGCCGCGCTGGAGCCGGCGATCACCGGCGAGATCCTGGAGCTGCACCACTCCAAGCACCACGCCGCCTACGTCAAGGGCGCCAACGACACCCTGGAGCGCATCGCCGAGGTCCGCGAGAAGGACGACTTCTCCGGCATCGTCGGGCTGGAGAAGACCTTCGCGTTCAACCTGTCCGGCCACGTGCTGCACACGGTCTTCTGGGAGAACCTGTCCCCCGACGGCGGCGACCGCCCCGAGGGCGAGCTGGCCGCCGCGATCGACGAGCACTTCGGCTCCTTCGACGCCTTCGCCAAGCAGCTCTCCGCCGCCACCTCCACCGTGCAGGGCTCGGGCTGGGGCGTGCTGGCGTGGGAGCCGCTGTCCCGGCGCCTGGTGGTCGAGCAGGTCTACGACCACCACGGCAACGTCGGCATGAACACCAGCCCGCTGCTGGTCTTCGACGCCTGGGAGCACGCCTACTACCTCCAGTACCGCAACGTGCGCCCCGACTACGTCCAGAAGCTGTGGTCGCTGGTCAACTGGACCGACGTCACCCGCCGCTTCGACGCCGCCCGCGCCGGCCGCCCCACCCTGCCCTCCGTCTGACGCCGGGCCTTTCGAACTCGGCAGCGGATGCTCCGACAAGCCTCCCCCTGCCGTGACGGGTGCCCCGGATCGCAGCGATCCGGGGCACTTCCCCGTGTCCACGCCCGTTCCGGGAGGTAGAGCAATGAGCGATCGTGTCAACGGCGTCGTCGCCCAGGAGTGGTTGCGGCGGTGGGACCGCCAGCAGGAGCGCTACGTCGCCGACCGGGAGGAGCGGTTCCTGGTCATCGGCGACGTCGTGGAGAAGGCGTGCGCCGGGGTCGCCGCGCCCGTGGTGGTGGACCTCGGGTGCGGTCCGGGCTCGCTGACGACCAGGCTGCGGGACCGGGTCGGCGGCCGGGTCGTCGGCGTCGACGCGGACCCGTTCCTGCTGGAACTGGCCCGCGCCACCGGTGAGGGAATCGACTACCTGCACGCGGACCTCACCTCGCCCGGCTGGACCGACCGGGTCGGCGGCACGTGGGACGCCGCGGTGTCCACCACCGCGCTGCACTGGATCGAGCCCGAATCGCTGGCCGCCCTCTACCGCGAACTGGCGCGGGTGATCCGCCCCGGCGGCGTCCTGGTCAACGGCGACCACCTCCAGGACGACCAGCCCGCGCTGCGCGACCTGGCGACCCACGTGCGGGACCGCCGTGCCGAGCGCGTGGGCGTGACCGGCAACGAGGAGTGGCGGCCCTGGTGGGAGGCGGTGCGCGCGGACACCCGCCTGACCGACGCCTTCGCCCCCGAGGAGCTGACCTGCGACCACCGCGGCCACGGCAACCGGCTCGGCGCCCGGGAGCACGCCGCGCTGCTGCGCGAGGCGGGTTTCGCCGAGGTGGGCGTGGTGTGGCAGTACGGGGACGACCACGTGCTGGTGGCCGTGCGGTGACCGGCGACGGCCCGGCCGGAGGGGACGCGCCCCGGCCGGGTCGTGCGGTCACACCTGGGACTCGGCGAGCAGCCGCAGCGCCAACGCCTTGAGCTCCGGGGTGGCGCGCGCGGCGTCGCCCGAGTCGAACGGGGGTCGCGGGTCGTACTCGGCGGCCAGTTGGACCGCCCTCGCCGTGGTCTCCCCCGCCATCAGCGACACCAGGTGCAGCGCCATGTCGATGCCCGCCGAGACGCCGGCCGCGGTGATGATCTTCCCGGAGCGCACGTAGCGCTCGGGCCGGTAGGTCACGTCGAACTCGGTGCTCAGGTAGTCGGCGGACGCCCAGTAGGTCGTGGCCTCGCGCCCGTCCAGCAGCCCGGCCGCGGCGAGGACCAGGGACCCGGTGCACACCGAGGTCGTCCAGCGGGTGCGCCGGTGCACCCGGCGGATCCAGTCCAGCAGCACCGGGTTGCCCATGGCCCCGGTCGTGCCCCGCTCGCCCGCGCCCGGGACGAGGAGCACGTCCAGGTCGTCGACCTCGGCGATCGACCGGTCGGCCACGAGCGCCACGTCGCCGGTGTCGGTGCGCACCGGGCCGCGCCGCTGCGCGACCATGGTCACGGTGGCGCCGGGCAGCCGGGACAGGACCTCGGTGGGGCCGGTGGGGTCCAGCAGGCTGAAGCCGTCGTAGAGCAGGACGCCGATCCGGGGTCCGGCGCCGGGTGGGCGCCCGGTGGGCGCGGCGTCGGCCGTGGTCCCGGTGTCGGCTCGTGCGGTGTGCGCCGCGCCGGTGGCGGTGAGCGCGGCGGTGACCGCGCCCGCCCGGAGCAGTGCCCTGCGTGTCGTCGATCGCGTCATGGCACCGGAGTGTCCCCAGCCGCGGGCGCCGTGGCGCGCGGCATGTCCGGCATCCTGCGGATCGCGTCCCCGGTCGCGCCGTAGTGGTCCAGCAACGCCTGCCTCAGCACCTGCGCCGACCCGAACCCGCAGCGGCGGGCGACCGCGTCCAGCGACAGCCCGCTGGAGCGCACCAGGTGCACCGCCGCCTCCGCGCGCGCCGCCCGCACCGCGCGGGCCGGCGTCGTCCCGAGGTGGGCGGTGAACAGGCGGGTCAGGTGCCGGGTGCTCACGCCCGCGCGGGCCGCCAGCGCCGCGGGCGTCAGGTCACCGGCGAGGTGGCCCGCGATGTGGCGGGCGAGGTCGCGCACCAGCCGGTCGCCCGGCGGCGGCGCGGCCAGGAACGCGCTGATCTGCGCCTGGTCGGCGGGCCGGTGCAGGTAGGACACCAGTTCGCGGGCCACGGCGCGGGCCAGCGTCGGGCCGTGGTCGTCCTCGATCAGCGACAGGGTCAGGTCGAGCCCGCCGGTCACGCCGGCGGAGGTGTAGACGTTGCCGTCCCGGATGTAGAGGGGGCCGACGTCCACGGCCACCGCGGGGTGGCGGGCGGCGAGGCGCTCGCCGTAACCCCAGTGCGTGGTCACCCGCCGGTCGTCGAGCAGCCCCGCCGCGGCCAGCACGTCCGTGCCGGTGCACACCGACACGACGCGCCTGCTGCGTGCGGCCAGCCGCCGCACCTGCGCCACCAGCCGCTCGTCGGCCGCCGCCCGCTCGGACCCGACGCCGCCCACGACGACCAGCGTGTCCAGGCGCCCGGTCACCGACTCCAGGCCGCGCCCGGCTCCCAGCGCGATGCCGGCCGAGCTGCGGGCCGCCCGGCGGCCGAGGGTGCCCAGTTCGACGGCGTAGGGCGGGGTCGCACCGTAGCGGTTGGCGATGTCCAGGGCCCCTGCGGGACAGGCGATGTCGAGTATCTGCGCGTCGTCGTAGGCCACGACGAGGACGCGCCTCCGGTCGTCCATGGCTCGCATCATCGGGCACCGCGAGCGGCGCCGGGAACCGTTGGCCAGGCGTTTTCCCGCGCGGTTCTGCGTCTGTCGTGGAGTGTCCACAGTGGTGTCGCGCGCGCCGGGGCCCCGGGCCGCCGGGGGGGCGGGGGTGCCCCCCCGCCCCCGGGGTTGGGGGGGGGGGGGGGGCCCCGGCGGGGGGAGAGGTCCCGCCCCCCCCGGGCCCCGGGGCGTATAAAAAAAAACCA
>NZ_JBHWIE010000534.1:0-3785 GCF_042732085.1 Actinosynnema sp. NPDC059797 | reverse complement strand
GATCTGGAAGCAGTAGCCCTGCGAGGCCACCGTGGCCAGCTTGATCCGCTCCAGCACCTCCGCGCGGAACGCCCGGAACCCGCCCGTGATGTCCTTGACCTTCGCGCCCAGCGCCAGCTGCGAGTACAGGTTCCCGCCCCGCGAGATCAGCTGCCGCGACCTCGGCCAGTTCACCGTGCTGCCGCCCGGCACGTAGCGCGAACCCAGCACCAGGTCGGCGTGCCGCAGCGCGTCCAGCAGGCGCGGCAGGTCCTCCGGCGCGTGCGAGCCGTCGGCGTCCATCTCCACGACCACCCCGTAGCCGTGCTCCAGCGCCCACCGGAACCCCGCCACGTACGCCGCGCCCAGACCCGCCTTCTCCGTGCGGTGCATCACGTGGACCCGGTCGTCGGCGGCCGCCATCTCGTCGGCCACCCGACCGGTGCCGTCCGGGCTGCCGTCGTCCACCACGAGCGCGTGCACCCCCGGCAGGGCCGCGTGCAGCCGCTTCACGATCCTCGTGATGTTGTCCCGCTCGTTGTAGGTCGGGATCACCACCAGCACCGGCCCGAGCTCGTGGTCAGGCCGCGCCTGCTGGTCCGCCATCCGTTTCCTCCTCGCCGACCCCCGCACCAGGGGTCGGACGCGATCGTCGTCGTGTCACTGCCAAGCTGAACGCCGCGGCCGAGAGGCCCAAAGCGGTCATCACCCACTCGGGCCACGCGCCGAGCCGGGTCGCCAGCGTAGCCTCCCGCCCCAACGAGACCTCGGCCACCAGTGCGTCCGGGGTGAACATGCCGGTCCGCTGCGTCACCGAGCCGTCCGGCGCCACGATCGCGCTGACCCCGCTGGTCGCGGCCACCACCACCGACCGGCCGTGCTCCACGGCCCGCACCCGCGACATCGCCAGCTGCTGGTAGGTCATCTCCGTCCAGCCGAAGGTGGCGTTGTTGGTCGGGATCGCGATCAGGTCCGCCCCCGCCCGCACCGAATCCCGCACCACCCCGTCGAACGCCACCTCGTAGCAGGTGTCGATCGCCACCTTCACCCCCGCCATGGTGAACCCCTCCGGGTCGTGACCCGGCTGGAAGTTGCCCGCCCGGTCCACCGCGCTGGTGAAGAGCCGGAAGAACTCCCGGTAGGGCATGGTCTCCCCGAACGGCTGGAGCTGCCGCTTGGTGTAGGTGTCGGTGGCGCCCCGGCCCGGCTCGAACAGCACCACGGTGTTGCGCGGCAGGTTGTCGGCGCGGTCGACCAGCACCGCGCCCACCGCGATGGGCGCGTCGACCGCCGCCACCGCCCGCTGGATCTGCGCCGCGGCGTCGGCGTTGCGGAACGGGTCGATGTCGGAGGCGTTCTCCGGCCAGATCACCAGGTCGGGCTTGCGCACCCGGCCCGCGCGCACGTCCTCGGCCAGCTGCAGGGTCCGCGCCACGTGGTTGTCCAGCACCGCCCGCCGCTGGGAGTTGAAGTCCAGGCCCGCGCGCGGCACGTTGCCCTGCACCGCCGCCACCACCGCCGTGCCCCCGGACGGCCCGACCGGAACCACCGACGCCACCAGCGGACCCGCCGCCAGCGGCAGCACCACCCACACCGCCGCGCGCCACCGCCCGCGCACCGCCCACGCCGCGCCGAAACCCGTCAACGCCACCGCGAACCCCACCAGCGGCGCCCCGCCCACCGAGGCCAGCGGCAGGTACCAGCCCTCGGGCTGCCCGAACGCGATCTTGCCCCACGGGAACCCGCCGAACGGGAACACCGACCGCAACGCCTCGTCGGCCACCCACACCAGCGCCATCCACACCGGCGCCCCCGGCAGCCGCGACACCAGCGCCATCACCGCCGTGCCCACCGCGATCAGCGCCGCGCACATCAACGCCAGCGGCAACCACGCCACCAGGCCCACGAACTCACCGGTCCACCGCAACAGCGGCACCATGAATCCCAGGCCCCACACCAGCCCCAACCCGAACCCGGCCCGCGCCCGCCGCCCGTGCAGCAGCACCCCCAGCACGGCGAACCCCACCGGCGCCAACCACCACGCCGTGCGCGGCGGGAAGCTCAGGTAGACCATCACTCCACCGGCGGCGGCCACCACCACCCGCGACAACGCGCCGCCCGGGTTCCGGCGGCGGGGGGCGGAGGAGACGGCGGCGGACGGTCCCGGCGCCACGCTTGGTGCGACCACCAGATCAGCCTACGAGCCCGCCGGCGACACCCCGCAGCGCGGGCGGCGCGGACCGGCCTCGGGGTGTGCGGCGGAACACGGACGTCATCGCGCCCCTGCCGGCCGGCTCCCCGCCCGTGCCCGGCAGCGACACCTTCCCCTCGGCGCCGACCCCCACCGCCACCTACACCTCGGCCAGGTCGTACTCCCCCGCCCGCGCCCGCACCTCGCCCCGAACGAGCACCACGACGTGTCGATCAAGGAACGGTTGCCCTGGGATTGCCCGCCCACCACCGGGGGTAAATCAGGGTCGTCACCGATGCCAGGGGACACGAACACGGGGATGGTGGAGTCATGACCACGTTGACCAGGCCGCAGAACCAGAAGGTGATCGCGGGTGTGTGCGCCGGGCTCGCCGCGCGCTACGGGTGGAAGCCCAACACCGTCCGGCTGCTGTTCGTCGTGTCCTGCCTGCTGCCGGGACCGCAGTTCCTCATCTACCTCGCGCTGTGGGTGATGATGCCCAAGCGGCCCTACTGACGGGACCGCACCAGCGCCTCGACGCCGTCCAGCACGCGTTCCAGCCCGAACGTGAACGCGTGCTCGCCGTGGTAGGCCGCACCGTGCTCCTCGCCGACCGCGGCACCCACGCGGGCCGCCACGGGGAAGCGCCCCGGGTCGAACACCTTCGCCAGGAACGGCGCCGCGGCCCGCCACCACTGCTCGTCGGTCAGCCCCGTGCTCCGGCGCACCCGCTCGGCCTCCACCGCGATCCGCGCGGCCGACCGCACGTGCCCCAGCACCAGGTTGAGCACCGAGTCCATCTCCACGTCGGTCAACCCGATGCCGTCCACGGCGCGCAGCTCGTAGTCGTACTTCGCCGCCACGTTCGGCCCCAGCACCGCCCGGTGCGCCACGACCTCCACCAACCACGGGTGGCGCAGGTGCAGCGCCCAGTTCTCCCGCGCGATCGCGGTCAGCCCGGCCCGCCACCCGCCGGGCTCGTGGGGCGGGCGCGCGGTCTCCGCCTGCACGGCGTCCACCATCGCGTCGACCAGCTCCGACTTGCCCGGCACGTGCGTGTACAGCGACATCGTGCCCACGCCGAGCCGCTCGGCCACCCGCCGCATCGCCAGCGCGCCCAAGCCCTCCGCGTCGGCCAGCTCCACCGCCGCCGCCACGATGCGGTCCACCCCGAGGTCCCTGCGCGCCACGCGCTCGTTGGTCCGCCACAGCACCGCCAGGGTCCGGGCCGGGTCACCGCCGCGTTCGGTCGCCACGGACGATCACCCTACGTGAGGTCTAGCCCGCCAGCGCGGCCCGCACGATCTCCAGCGCCTCCTCGGCGGTCAGGCCCTGCTCGCGCGCCGTGGCCGCGTAGGCGCGGGCCGCGCGCAGCACCCGTTCCCGGCTGCGCTCACCCGCGGCGCTGACCACGGTGCCCGCTCTGCCGCGGGTCTCGATGAGACCCGCCTCCTCCAGCTCGCGGTAGGCGCGGGCCACGGTGTTGACCGCGATGCCCAGCTCCGCGGCCAACGCGCGCACCGTGGGCAGCCGGGCGCCCGCGGCCAGCTCGCGGTCGGTGATCTTGCGGGCCAACTGGGACCGCACCTGCTCGTAGGGCGGCACGGTGGAAGCC
>NZ_JBHWIE010000533.1:0-3786 GCF_042732085.1 Actinosynnema sp. NPDC059797 | reverse complement strand
GCCTGGACATGGGGTTGACGTGGCGGCGGTTCCGGCGGGTGGACGCGGCGCTGGTGGCGTTCGACGCGTGGTTGGCCGGGCACCTGGGGCGGTTGCGGGTCCGGCCGGGTGACGATTTGTTGAGCCGGCTCGTCGCCGAGCGCGAGGACGGGGTGGGTCTCACGGAGGTGGAGCTGCGGGCCACGGCGGGGTTGGTGCTCGCGGCGGGTTTCGAGACGACCGTGAACCTGTTGGGCAACGGTGTCGCGTTGTTGTGCGGCGACCCGGGGCAGTTGGCGGTGTTGCGGCGTGAGCCGGAGCGGTGGGCCACCGCGGTGGAGGAGGTGTTGCGGGTCGATCCGCCGGTGTTGCTGACGGGGCGGACGTGCGTGCGCGACACCGAGGTGGCGGGGGTGCCGGTGGCGGCGGGGGCGGTGGTGACGGTGGTGCTGGCGGGCGCCAACCGCGATCCGCTGGTGTTCGGGGAGCCGGGGCGTTTCGACGTGTGCCGGGTCAACGCGCGTGAGCACGTCGCGTTCTCCGCGGGTCGCCACCACTGCCTGGGTGCGGCGTTGGCCCGGATGGAGGGCGAGGTGGGGTTGCGGGTGTTGTTCGAGCGCTTCCCCCGGTTGCGGTTGTTGCCCGGGGCGGTGCACCGGTCGACGCGCGTGTTGCGGGGGTACGCGCGGCTGTCGGCGGTCCTGGGTGGCTGATCGCGGGGTCAGTCGGTGCGGTCCCGGGGTGTCCTGGTGCGGCCGCGGCGTGGTCCCCGCGGGTGGAGGGTGATCAGCAGCAGGGCGTCGAGCAGGCGGTGCCAGTCGGTTTCGGCGGGGTCGCGGCCGGTGATCGCGCCGAGGCGGGCGAGGACGTCGAGCAGCGGGCCGGTCAGGGTGGTGGGGTCCTGGTCGGTGGCGTGGGCCAGGGTGGCGACGTCGTGGCGGAAGGCGTCGGTGCGGCTCAGTCGGAGCAGGGCGGGTGGCAGGTCGGGGGCTTCGTCGGCGGGTTCGTCGGCGCGGTCGGCGAAGGTGATGGTCAGGGTGGCGCCGAGGGCTTCGGCGAGCCTGGTGAGGGCGTCGACGGTGGGGTTGCCCCGGCCGTTCTCCAGGTTGGCGACGTAGGGCACCGACAGGCCCGCGTCGGTGGCGACGGAGGCGACGGTGCGGCCGCCGGCGGCGCGCAGGGCGCGCAGGTGTTGCCCTAGTTCGTGTCCCACGTTTTTATCTTGTCAGAACACTTCCCTTTCTGGCTATCTTGTGAGGATAGTTCTCAGGGGGTGGCTCCATGCCTGCGGTGTTGCGGGTCCGGGATTTCCGGCTGCTGTGGACGGCGCGGCTGGTCAGCGCGCTGGGGTCGTGGCTGCTCGTGCTGGCGGTGCCCGTGCACGTCTACGTGCTCTCGGGCGGTTCGGTCCTGCTGACCGGCGCGGCGCTGGCGGCGGAGTTCCTGCCGCCGGTGCTGCTGGGACCCGTCGCGGGGGTGCTGGTGGACCGGTGGGACCGGCGGCGGGCGATGGTCGCCGCCGACCTGCTGCGCGCCGCGGCCGTGGCCGTGCTGCTGCTGGTGCGCGACCCCGGCGACCTGTGGCTGGTGTACGTGGCGCTGCTGGTGGAGAGCACGGGCACGGTGCTGTTCCGGCCCGCCGCGCAGGCGCACACGCCGGTGGTCGTCGGCACCGGCCCGCCGCTGGGCGAGGCCAACGCGCTGAACTCGTTCGCCGACGGCGCCGCCCGGCTCGTCGGCGCGCCCCTGGGCGGTGCGCTGGTGGTCGTGGTGGGGTTCCCGGCGCTGGTGGTGGTGGACGCGGTGAGCTACCTGGTCTCGGCGGGCCTGGTCGCCCGGACGTCGGCCGCGGTCGGGCGGGGGGACCGGGCCGGGGTGCGCGGGGTGCTCGGGGAACTGGCCGAGGGGGTGCGGTTCCTGCGCTCGGAGCGCACGGCGCTGGCGCTGCTCGCCGCGACCTCGGTCTTCCTGGCGGCCAACGCCTCGCTCAGCGTGCTGCTGGTCCCGTTCGGGATGGCCGAACTCGGCGGCCCCGGACCGATCGGCGTGGTGATGGCCGGGCTGGGCGTGGGGTTCCTGCTGGGCGTCCCGTCGACCCGGCGCCTGGTGGGCCGGGTGCGCACCGGGCCGCTGCTCGTCGTCGCGCTGGCGCTGACCGCGTCGGGGTTCGCGCTGCTGTTCACCTCGGCGTCGTGGGTCGCGGCGGCGCCGGCGGCGGTGCTCGTGGGGTGGGCCGGCTCGACCGTCCTGGTGGTCTCGCAGACCGCGGTGCAGCGGGTGACGCCCGCCGGGCTCCTCGGCCGGATCGGCGCCGCGCTGTTCACCGGCGAGGCGGTGGCCACGCTCGCGGGCTCGCTGGCGGGTCCGGCGCTGGCCGAGCTGACGTCGGTGCGCGTGGCCGCGTTCGTGGCGTGCGGGGTGGCGCTGCTGGCCGCGGTGCCCGCGGCGGCGGCGAGGTGACCTCCGCGCCACCGCGCTCGGCCGGTGGCGGGGGAGCGCCCCGCCACCGGCGCCGCGCGCGGCAGGCAGCCGGGTGAGCGCGGCTCGACCGGCTCCCGCGCGCCCGCCGCGACCGGGACACCTTCGCGTGCGGCGCCCGGATCGGGTTGTCGGGACCCTCGTGGCGTCGCGCGGCCCCGAGCAGCCCGAACGGGGACGGCCCGGCTCCCCGGCGCTGCCCGACCGGTTCCTCCGACCCGGGTCGTCGCCCGCCCGCGGCACCCTGTTGCGCGATTCCCCCCGACCCCGCTCCGGTGGGACAGTGGCGGCCGGACCTCGGCTGGGAGGGCGGCGTGGGCGAAGGGCTGATCGGCGCGCGGGTGGCCCGCACGGAGGACCCGCGGCTGCTCACCGGCCGCGCCACGTTCCTCGACGACGTGCGCGTGCCGGGGATGCTCGAAGCCGCCCTGCTGCGCAGCACCCTCCCGCACGCCCGCGTCGTCCGCGTCGACACCACCGCCGCGGCCGCCCACCCCGGCGTGTTCGCGGTGGTCACCGGGGCGGACGTGAAGGCCGCGGTGGTCGCGCCGCAACCCGTCGTCTGGAACCCCGACCCGAGCGCGCCGCTGCCCGTCGGCCACCCGCTCGCGGTCGACGTGGTGCGCTACCCGGGGCAGGGCGTGGCCGCCGTCGCGGCCGTCGACCGCGCGACCGCCGAGGACGCGGTCGAGCTGATCGAGGTCGAGTACGAGCCGCTGCCCGCCGTCACGACGCTGGAGCAGGCCCTGGCGCCGGGCGCGCCCCGGCTCCACGAGGACCTGCCGGACAACGTGGGCGCGCGGGCCGTGGTGGAGAAGGGCGACGTCGAGGCGGCGTTCGCGCGGGCGGACGTGGTGCTGCGCGAGTCGTTCCGGTTCTCCCGGCAGACGGCCGCGCCCCTGGAGACGCGGGGCGTGGTGGCCACCTGGGACCCGTTCACCTCGCGGCTGGACCTGTGGCTGTCCACCCAGGCGCCCGAACTGGTCCGCGAGCTGATGGGCGAGGTGCTGGGCCTGCCCGTGGGCCGGATCCGGGTGCGGACACCCGACGTCGGGGGCGGGTTCGGCGCCAAGTTCGACTTCTACGGCGAGGAGGTCGTCGCCGCCGTCCTGTCCCGCCTCACCGGCAGGCCCGTCAAGCTCGTCGAGGACCGCCGGGAGAGCTTCGTGGCCAGCGCGCACTCCCGCGAGCAGCGCATCGAGGTCGAGCTGGCCGCGCGGGCGGACGGCACGATCACCGGGCTGCGCGGCACCCTGCACGGCGTGCTCGGCGGCGTGCTGGGCTCGGCCGGCCTGTCACCGTGCTGGACCACCGCGGCCACGATGACCG
>NZ_JBHWIE010000532.1:0-3813 GCF_042732085.1 Actinosynnema sp. NPDC059797 | reverse complement strand
ACTCCGCGCCGCGGACGAACCGGAACCCGTCCGCGCACGGGACCACCGACACCACGTCGAGCAGCCGCACGACGCCACCCTCACCGGGCACGGCCACCTCCCGGCGCGGCGGCGACCAGGACCCGCGCGGCGGCGAGCTTGGCCAGCACCTTCTCGGCGTTCGCGGCGCCCAGCCGGGACGCGATCTCCCCGGCGGCGAAGGGCTCGCCCGACCGGTGCGGCGTCAGCGCCTCGGCGACCCGGCCCGGCAGCGACACCCGCTCGCGCGTGCCGATGTGGGTGCACACGAGCGTCCCGCCGGTCTCGAACAGGTCGAGGTCCTCCACCGGGAGCCGGACCACGGCGTCGAGGCCGAGCGCGGGGCCCTCGTCGCCGACGAGCGCGCGGGCGTTGACCCGGTTCGCGAACGCGCGGTACCGGCCGTGCACGTCGGCGCGCTGCTCCGCGGTCATCGCGGGGTCCTGGTTGTGCAGGTGGTTGAGCGAGTACTGCGACTGGCCCCTGGCGCCGTCGAAGTCCACGGTCAGCAGCCCGAACGCGCCCGGGTCGCGGCCGACGTTGGAGGAGCGGGTCGCCTCGAACGGGAACACCGAGACCGACTCGAAGCAGTCGGTCAGCCGCTCCACGTCCGCCAGCGCGGACAACGACTCCTCGTAGGTGGTGGTGGGCAGGTCGGGGATCAGGTTGATCCGCAGCTTCATGCCGGTGTCCCGGGCGTCGCGCAGGAACCGGAAGTTCTCCTCCCGGTCGGCGCTCTTGTGCACCAGCTTCAGCACCCTGGTGACCATCGTCTCCAGCCCGATCACCAGGAACTCGCAGCCGGACCTGGCCATCAGGGACAGCAGCTCGCGGTCGAAGCGGCGGTCGACCATGGCGAAGGAGTTCCAGGTGATGCCCAGGTCCGAGGCGACCAGGCGCTCGCTCAGCCTGCGGGCGAACGCGGGCGGGATCGACTCGGTGACGAAGTTGAACCGGCGCACGCCGTACTCCGACACCATGCGCTCGACCTCCTCCGCGAAGCGGTCCGGGTGCCGGCCCCGGTAGGGCGCGCTCCCGCCGTACAGCTCCACGAAGTCGCAGTAGTCGCACTTGCCCCAGTAGCAGCCCCGGGCCTGGGTGACGCTCAGCGACGGCGACACGAGCCGGTCCAGCGCCTCCTTCGGGTACGCGGGGAACGGCAGGGCGTTGAGGTTCGGGCCGGGCGCGGGCGGCTGGTGGTGGCACGCGCCGTCCCGCACGACGGAGGCGCCGGGCACCTCGGCGGGCTCCCACCGGTCCTGGAGGACCTGCTCCGCCAGCGCGAGCAGCGGGGCCTCGCCGTCGAAGCGCACCGCGCAGTCCACGTCCGGGTTCGCTGCGAGCAGCAGCGCGAGGTCGTCGTCCCCCATCAGGCTGATCGCGGCGCCGCCGAGCACCACGCGCGCGGCCGGGGCGAACGCCTTCAGGTAGCCGGCCAGCGCCAGGGACGGCACGAGCTGCGGCCCCATCGCCACGGTCACGCCGAACAGCCTCGTGCCGGGGTGGACGCGCTCGCCGAACCCGGCGAAGTCGAACGCGCGCCGGTACACCTCCCGCAGCGGGTCGTCCACCTGGCCGCCCGCCAGCGCCTCCGGGCCGGGGTCCACCGAGAACGGCTGGGCGAGGATCTCCATGACGTAGCCGTAGGGGCTGTCCGCGCCGAAGTGGTGCCTGCCCTCTCCGTCGATCAGCTTCTCCCGGTTGCGCGCCGCCCACCGGGCCACGGCGGCGGCCATGGAGTCGGGTCCGACCGCGGCCAGCTCGCCGCGACCGACGGACTCCAGCACGTCGCGGGTCAGCAGGAACTCGGCGAACCGCTCGTTGAGGTCGACCTGGGCGCAGGCGATCCCGGCCTCGGCGAGGTAGGCCGCGAGCACCGCGGGCGCGGGGTACAGGCTGCCGAAGTTGGACTCCACGAGCGGCGGGAACACCAGGCAGACCGGTGGCGGGAGGGAGGCGCTCATGCGTGCGGTTCCTTTCCGGCGAGGGCGGGGGCCGGGCGGACGACCAGGTCGTCGAAGGGCACGATCCCCGCCGAGGACACGGCGTACCGGCCGACGCCGCGCTGGACGCTGTGGGAGCGGACCCGCGCCAGGGGCACCCTGGGCATGAGGTCGAGCCACCGGTCGTCGGCGTGCCGCCACGCGCGGCGGGCGGCCACCGGGTCCGGCTCCGCGCACGCCAGGTCGACGCGGCGGTCCAGCTCGGGGTCCGCGACGCCCGCCCGCCGGGCCTGCGCGCCGCCGCCGCGCCAGGGCAGCAGCACCGACGCCGGGTGCGGGAAGTCGGCGGTCGTCAACGTGTAGAGCAGCGCGAAGTCCTCGCGCACCACGGCGCGGACGTACTCCTCGTAGCTCAGGCACCGCGGCTCCGCCCGGACGCCGAGCAGTTCCCCGAGCTGGTCGCACAGCTCGGCGACGACCTCGCCGTTGGGGGTGAAGTCCGAGTGGCCGATCGTCACCCGGGTGCCCAGGGCCGCGCGCAGGGCGCGCACCTGGTCCGGTGTCGGCGGCACGGGTCCGGGCACCGGGTCCGCCGGGCCGTCCGGCCACGCGCCGGAGTGCCCGAGCGCGGGGCTGAGCAGGCCGCCGACGGCGCGGGCCAGCCGGTGCCGGTCGAGCGCGAACCCGAGCGCGGCGCGCGCGTCGGCGTCCTCCCGCAGGGCGGGCGCCCGCCTGCCGAACTCCAGGCAGGCGAGGATCGAGACGTCGCGGGCGTGGAACCCCTCGTGACCCCGGTAGCGGGCGACGTCCTCCGCCCGGAAGCTGGTCGTCGGGGACAGGTCCAGCTCGCCGCGGTCGAAGGCGCCCAGCGCGGCGGCGATGTCGTCGAAGCAGCGGAACTCGATCGCGTGCACGGCGTCGTCGCGGTCGGCCGCGTGCGGCTGCCGGTGCAGGGTGAGCGTGCGGTCCGTGCGCCCGACCAGCCGGAAGTCGCCCAGGCTGACGTCGCCGAGCCGCGTGCCCGGCGTCCGCGACGGCGCGAGCTGGGGCAGGGTGAGCAGGGCGGGCGCGAACCCGACCGGGCGGGCGAAGCAGATCTCCACGACCTCGTCGTCCACCGCGACCGCGGCGCGCCGCCGGTCGAGCAGCGCGTTCAGGCCGGCCCGGGGGTGCGGCGCGGCGCGCTCGACGGAGCGGACGACGTCCTCGGCGGACAGGTGGGCGCCGTCGCTCCACCGCAGCGACCGGTCCAGTCGCACCCGCCAGCGCCTGCCGTCGTCGAGGCACTCGGCCGACACCGCCGCGCACGGCCCGACCGCGCCGGTCGCGGCGTCCTCCACCAGCAGCGTCCGCACGGTGGCGCTCGCCACGAGGCGCGCGTCGTAGTCGCTGGGCCAGTGGCTGTCGTCGTTGAGCGGCATCGAGTCGAGGCCCGCGGCGATGCTGGTGTTCACAGGTCACCCCCGGTGTGGAATCGTTGGTGAGCCCGGGGTGGCGTGGTGCAAGCACGCCACCCCGGGCCCTCATCAGCAGCGGTGCGCCATGGCGAGGTAGTCGCTCAGCGTCTCGCGGTCGAACTCCAGCTCGTCCGCCTCGACCTCGACCTCGGTCGCGACCAGGGTGGTCTCCTCCATCTCATTCCCTCCCTTCGGGTTCCGTCGGACAGGCTCGGAGCCCATCCCGCACGCGGTCACGCGGCGCGGTGCTCCCCGATGCTGACCGTGTAGCGACCACGGCCCTCACCGGCGAACGGCTCCACCCAGTGGTGGCAGCTCTCCTCGATCGGGATCAGCGAGAACGAGTTGAAGAGGGGGTCCACGGCGAACTCCCGCCCCTCTTCGTTGCGGAAGCC
>NZ_JBHWIE010000531.1:0-3831 GCF_042732085.1 Actinosynnema sp. NPDC059797 | reverse complement strand
GGTTTCCAGAACCTCGCTGGGGTCTGCTGGTTCGGAATTCGCCGAGTAACCCCGGAGATCGTAGAAGAACACCCCATCGGGGAATTTCCTGCGTATTTGGTAACTCCACGTGACGGCCAGTGTTGTTTTGCCACTACCGGCCGCCCCGTCCAGCGCGATGATGCCCGCGGATCGACCGCTCATCGCCGCATCGAGCAGCTTGTCTAGTTCGCCGACCAGCGAGGAACGGCCCACCAGTCGCGGTACCGGGGGCAACTGCGAAGGGCCGCCGCAGGTGTGCGAGTGGACGGGTTCGCATCCTGCGACCAACAGGGCCACCAGGGCGCCGTCGGTGTTGAGCGCCTGGTCGCAGGCTCGCAGGAAGTCCGCGCTCGCGGACTTGGTCCCGTGCTCCACGTTGCTGATGTGGCCGGGGCTGTAGTGGCAGCGGTCCGCCAACTGCTGCAGGGAGAGACCCGCAGCGGTGCGCCTTCGGCGCAGCTCCGGACCTACGGCGGCTTGCCTATTCCTTATTCCGTCCAAGTGAATACACCGCCCCCCTTGCCCACCTCCGGTCGACCTTGTCACCGTTGCTCACAACCGAACCCCGGTGGCGATCAGCAGGAGTCGAGGATATGGGGATCGGACGCGGACCGGTGGTACGGCGGATCCAAGGAAGCCCCGAACGAGTGAACAGCGTGATCGCCCGGCGTGTGAAATCGCCTTTGCTTTGCATTCCTGGGAGGTGCGGACATGTGGGTCGAGGTGGCGTTGATCGGGACAGCATGCGGCCCTGTGGCTCTCGCTGCCGTGGGTCGAGCCGCGATGGACGGGAACGGTCCCCGCGCGATCAGCGGGCAGGCGCAGTTCCGCCGGCCAGACGGAGCGCTGTGGCCACCCCCTTGTCCGAACAAACCCGGCACACGAGAGGTGATCATGGTGAGCCTGTCCCTCGGGGTGGGACTCGCCGCACTCCACCAGCGGTTCGACGGCATCCCGCACCAGCCTGCCGTCCTGTGGCTGGCCATCGTCGGAGCGCCGCTGACGATGATCGACTGGGCGTGCCACCGCCTGCCCGCTCCGCTGGTCCGAGTCCTGTTCTTCGGCGGCGTCGTGATCCTGGGGTGGACCGCGATCCACTACGACGACCTGAGCGCTCTGCTGCGGGCACTCGTGGCGGCCGGGATCACGTTCACCGCGGCGCTGACCACGGCACTGATCAATCCCCACGCCCTCGGAGCGGGTGACGTCAAGCTGCTGGGAACGGTCGCCCTCTACCTCGGGTGGGTCGGCTGGCTCGACCTGCTGCGCGGCGTTGCGCTCGCGCTGCTCCTGGGCGCCCTGGCGGGCGCAGCCCTGCTGATCACCCGGCGGATCTCACGGACCGATCGCATCGCCTTCGGCCCGCCCGTAGTCGGCGGAGCCCTGATCGCCCTCGCCGCACCGTGACCCCGGAAGGCCCCCCTGATGTGCCTGCCCTTCCGCCACCAAGACCAAGACCTGAAGGACGACATGAAGATCTTCCACAGCACCGCGACCACCCTGGTCGTCTTGCTCTTCGCGGTCGCGTGCGGTCCGTCGGCCTCCGACCCGACAGAGCGATCGGGCCTGCCGGTCGGACTGGACGGCTCCCTTCCTCCTCAGACCTCCGTGCCGGCACCCGACGCCGTCGAGGAGGCAGGAGAACGAGGTGTGCAGGCCTACCGACAGATGTGGACCGCCTACGCCACGGCCGGCACGACCGCCGACTGGCAGTCCCCGGAACTCGGTCGCCACGCCACCGGGAAGGCCTTGTCAACCCTGACCCGCACCTTGTTCGGCTACCACGAACGAGGGATCGTGATGCGCGGACAACCAGTCCTGACCCCGACGGTGTCCTCGGTCGAACCCGCCGGAGCACCCGCCAAGGTGATCGTCTCCGACTGCGGCGACTCGACCAACTGGGCGAAGCTCTACGCCGACACCGATGAACCCGCTGACGGCGAACCCGGCGGCAGGCGGCATATCAACGCCGTGGTGGACAAGCAGACCGACGGCACCTGGAAGGTCACCGACTTCGGCGTGCACGAGGTGGGAACATGCTGAACCAGGTGATCACCGGTGTGCTCATCCTCGCCATGAGGGCCGCCTCGCCTGCCGTCCCGGATCCCTGGGGCGATGTCAACTGCGCCCAGGACCCCTCACCCACGTGTGATCTCGGTGCCGGAATCGGTCATCGACCGGGACCGGTGACCGGACGCCCCGGTGGCGTGGAACCGCCTGCCGAACACGAGGACGACGACCCGTACGCGGACTGCCGTCACGTCCCGGCCAGGTTCCACGACCCGGTTGAGCAACCGGAAGGACCCGGTGGTTGGTTCATGGTGCTGTGCTCGACCGATGGCAAGGACCCCTTGTCGCACGGTCCGGTGTGGATAGCCGACGACAGCGCACAGTCGATCTCGCCGCAGCAGTTGGCGCAGACGGCTCGCGAACGCTTGCGCCTGCCCTCGGTGCAGATCGCGCGGAACCCGGTAGGCACACAGCTGGTGAACCTGCCGACCTGGTTGTGGTTGCCCGGTGGGTGGCAGGAGGTATCGGAGAGCGCATCGGTGCCGGGTGTGTCGGTGACCGCGACGGCCAAGCCGGTATCGGTGAGCTGGTCCATGGGGGACGGCAATACGGTGACCTGTGCCGGGCCGGGTACCGCCTACACCACGAGCGCGGACCCGAAGGCGCCCTCACCGGACTGCGGGCACCTCTACCGCCGGTCCTCTGCCGGTCAGCCGGGTGAGACGTTCCCCGTGACGGCAACCGTGCGCTGGACGGTCACCTGGTCCGGTGCCGGCGAGGGCGGGACGTTCCCGGACATGACCACGACGGGCACCGCAAGCTTCCGCGTGGCGGAGTCACAGGCGTTGAACCACGGCGGCTGACCGACACCCGGCTCCTTCCCCGAACCGATAGCGCAACACCTGACCCCGCTCGCTGATCACCTCCGGCGACGTGGCGTACCACCCCCTTGTCTTTGGAGGCATCCCGTGACCACCGCGACCCCGATCCAACCCGACCCCAACCGACCTGTGAGCCCCTCCGACCAACCTTGGCTCACCGGTGGCAGGACACCGCCGACCTCGCGACTGCAGGCGACCGCTCGTCGCCGTGGTCTGCCCTATCTGCTGCTCGGTGCGGTCCTGGTGCTGCTATGCGCGGGCGGGTTCGTGTTGATCTCACTGCACTCCGGCGACCGGCAGTACGTGCTGGCGCTGGCCCGCGAGGTGTCGGTGGGGCAGGTATTGACCGCTCAGGACCTGAGGCAGGTCAGCATCGCCATCGATCCCGGTATCGCGGTGCTGAGCGCCGATCGGGCTTCCGCGGTGGTGGGCAGGCCGATGGCCACGAGCCTGTCAGCCGGGTCCCTGCTCACCTCGGAGGCCGTGGGACCGGCGGCTATTCCGACCGACGGGCAGGCCCTTGCCGCGCTCGCGCTCGAACCCGGCCGGTTCCCCCCTGAGGTGGCCGCAGGGTCACGGGTGTCGGTCGTGTTCGCACCCGACCCGGCGGCAAGCGCGGGCAGCCTGCCGGACGCGGGCGGCACGGCGTGGCCCGCGGTGGTCACCGGCGTGACCACCGCACCGAACGAGCAGCTCACCGTGGTGTCAGTGCAGCTGTCGGAAGCCGCTGCCCGCCAGGTCGCCGCAGTGGCGGCCGGGCGGTTGTCGATCGTCCTGCTCTCCGGAGGTGGTCGCTGATGTTGGTCTCGGTGCTGTCGTTGAAAGGGTCGCCAGGCGTGACCACGTTCGCCGTAGCCCTGGCCGCCCGCTGGCCCGGCCCGGCTCGCGCGCTGGTGGTGGAGGCCGACCCGTCCGGTGG
>NZ_JBHWIE010000530.1:0-3836 GCF_042732085.1 Actinosynnema sp. NPDC059797 | reverse complement strand
GTGCACGTTGACCAGCACGTCGAACCGCTTCTGGATCTTGAGCACCATCTGCACCGACAGCAGCGACGAGCCGCCGAGCGCGCCGAACTCGTCGTCCAGGCCGACCCGGTTGCCGCCGAACAGGTCGCGCCAGATCTCCAGCAGGCCCTGCTCGACGTCGTCGGCACCGGTCACGGGCTCGTCCGAGGTCGACGCCGACGACGTCGCCGCCGACGGCACGGCCGCGCACGCCGGGGCGGGCGTGGCGTGCAGCGCCGGGTACCGGTCCAGGGCCCAGGCGCGGCGGCGCGGCAGCGGGTAGGCGGGCAGCGGCACGCGGCGGCCGGTGCCGTCGGACAGCGCGGCCCAGTCCACCTCGACGCCGTTGAGCCAGGCGTCGGTGATCGCCTCGTCCGCGTCCGCCCGCGCGGACACCACGTGGGTGTTCGGCGGCGGGTTGTCCTCGGGACCGGCGACGACCTCGACGTCCCGCCCGAAGGCGAGCGCGAAGCGGTCGAGCACCGCCCGGTCCGCGCCCTCGGCGTGGGTGACCAGCGCGCGGCGCGGGGTGGCGCGGACCGTGCGCACCGCCGGGGGCCGGGGCAGCCGCAGCGCGGCAGCCAGCCCGCCGGTGGGCGCGCTGACCACGCGGCGCTCCGGGAACGCCTTGCGGCCCACGCGCAGCGTGTGGGCGACGTCCGCCGCCGCGTCCGGGTCCAGCTCGTCGGCGAGCCGCTTGGACATCGCGTCCAGCTCGGTGCGGGTCCGCGCGGACAGCACCAGCCGCACGACGCCGTCCGCGCGGGCGGCGGGCCGGGTCGGGGCGGGCGGCGGGGCGAGCACGGCGGCGACGTTCGTGCCGCCCAGGCCCATCGAGTTGACCAGCACGTGCCGGTCGCGGTCGGTGGTCGCGCCCGCCTCGGTGGCGATGTGGAACGGGCTCTCGGCCAGCAGGCCCGGGTCGCGGGGCCGCTCGAACATCGGGTGGGCGGGCAGCGTGCCGGTCTGGGCGATGCGGACCGCCTTGATGAACCCGGCGATGCCCGCGGCGGGACCGGTGTGCCCGATGTTGGCCTTCACCGTGCCCAGCGAGCAGAAGCCGGTGCGCGAGGTGCTGGCGCGCAGCCCCTCGGTCAGGCCGCGCAGCTCGATGTGGTCGCCCAGCGAGGTGCCGGAGCCGTGCGCCTCGACGTAGCGCAGCTCGTCCGCGCTCACGCCCGCCACGCGCAGCGCGCCGGAGACGACCTCGGCCACGCCGACCGGGTTGGGCGCGGTGAAGCCGGACCGGTCGGCGCCGTCGTTGCCGACCGCGCTGCCCTTGACCACGGCGAGCACGTGGTCGCCGTCGGCCAGCGCGTCGGACAGCCTGCGCAGCGCCACCACGCCCACGCCGGAGCTGAACGAGGTGCCGGTCGACCTCGCGTCGAAGGCGCGGCAGAAGCCGTCGGCGGACATGAGGCCGCCGGGCTGGTACCGGTAGCCCGCGATCGGCTCCAGCACGGTCGCGCCGCCCGCGAGGGCGATGTCGCACTCGCCGGACAGCAGGCTCAGCGTCGCGTAGTGCACCGCGTACAGCGAGGACGAGCAGGCGGTCTGCACGCCGACCGTCGGGCCGCGCAGGCCCAGCTTGTAGGCCACCCGGGAGGGCAGGAAGTCGCCCAGCCCGCCCAGGTGCAGGTCCACGTCGTCGATGGCCGCGGCCATGCCCTCGGCCTGCGCCTTGGCCGCGAACAGCACCGAGGTGTAGGTGCTCTGCGCGCCGCCCGCGAACACGCCGACCACGGGGCCGCCGGGCCGGGGCGCGTGCCCGGCCGTCTCCAGGGCCTCCCACGAGGCCTCCAGGAAGACGCGCTGCTGCGGGTCGACCAGCTCCGCCTCGGTGGGCGGGTAGCCGAAGAAGTCGGCCGCGAAGTCGGCGTGGCCCGGCAGGGTGGTCCCGACCTTGACGAAGTCGGGTTCGGCCAGCATCGCCTCGGTGACGCCGGCGGCGAGCATCGCCTCGCGCGGCAGCTCCCGCAGCGAGACCGCGCCGTCCTCCAGGTTGCGCCAGAAGTCCCGGGGGGTCCAGGCGTCCGGGAACCGCAGGCCGATCCCGATGACCGCGATGTCGGTGTCGCTCATCGGGTCACTCCCCCCGGCCGTCGCGGCGGGCGCGGCCGAGCAGGCCGCGGCGGTTGGTGGCGCCCAGCTCGACCAGCTCGCGCGGGGCGGCGGGCGAGGTGAGCAGCTCGACCTGGGCCAGCACGGTGCTGTGCTGGAACAGGTCGGCGGCCTCCAGCTCGCGGTCGGTCATGCCGTTGAGGCGCTCCAGCAGCACGATGAGCAGCAGCGAGTCGCCGCCCACCTCGAAGAAGTTGGCGTCGTCCGGCACCGTCGTGCGGTCCAGCACCTCGGCCCAGGCCTGCCGGACCCCCTCGGTGACGGCCGCGAGGTCGGTGGTGGTGTGCGGGTTCACTTGCGGATCTCCTTGAGTGCTGGCGCGTCGAGGTCGACGGCGAGGTCGTTGGCCGCGGCGGTCACCGAGGCGAGCAGGCCGGCCGCGGTGCCGGGGTCGAACAGTCCGGTGGCGCAGGAGGCGACCAGTTCCACCCGGTCGGGCAGGTCCGTGGCCACGAGCTCGAACTCGTACTTGATGTGCGGCGGCTCCGGCGGCAGGTGGCGGGCCGCGATGCCCGGTCCCAGGTCCGGCGGGGACGCGGGCGCGGGCAGCGCCGTGGTGTAGACGGGGGTCACCGGCGGCCGGCTCAGGTCGCGGCCGGGGTGCAGCGCGGCGGCGATCGCGTCGAACGGCACGTCGGCGTTGCGGTAGCAGGCGGTGCTGTGGTCGCGGACGCGGACCAGCAGCTCCCGCCAGGTCGGCTCGTCGCGCAGGTCGACCCGCAGCACGAGGGTGTTGATGAACATGCCCACCGCGTCCGCGCTGCCCGCCCGGTCCCGGCCGGCCCAGGGGAAGGCGAACAGGAAGTCGCGCTGGTCGCCGCGGCGGGCCAGCGCCACCGCGAGCAGCGCGGCGGTGGTCATGAACGTGGTGCAGCCCAGCTCCGCGCCCGCCCGTCGCAGCGCGGCGGTGACGTCCGGGTCGAGCAGCGCGGTGGTGGTGAAGCCCTCGGTGGACTGCACGGCCGGTCGCGGCCGGTCGCGGGGCAGCTCGACGTCCGTGGGCGCGCCGCGCAGGGCCTCGACCACCTCCGCGATCCGCTCCTCGCCCACCGGCTCCTCCGCCAGCGCGGCCGGGTGCACCGGCTCGGGCAGGTCGCCCTCGCCCCGGTAGGCGGCGGCGATCTGCTCGGCCAGCACCTGCTGCGACCACCCGTCGGTGACGATGTGGTGCGCGGTGAGCACGAGGACGACGCGGTCGTCCAGCACGACCAGCTCGGCCCGCGCGGGCGCGTCGACCGCGAGGTCGAACGGCGTCCAGCAGGCGTCGGCGAGGAGGTCGGCCACCTCGTCTGCGCCCCACCCGGCGGCGTCGGTCACCACGACCTCGGGCGGCGCGCCGTCGGTGCGGTAGAACACCTTGCGCTGCTTGGCGTCCAGCGCGAACCGGGAGCGCAGGGCCGGGTGGCGGCCCAGGACCAGCTCCACGGCGCCGCGCAGGGCGTCGAGGTCGACCTCGCCGGTGAACTCGGTGAGCACCGGCGCGAGGTAGGCCGTCCGCAGCGCGGAGACCTTGTCCATGAACCAGAACCGCTGCTGCACCGGCGTGGCGGGGAAGCGGCCGTCCGCCGCCGGGCCGGCGGCGCGCTCGGGCTCGGGCGCGCCGAGCAGGGCGGCGAGCCCGGCCACGGTCGGGTCGGCCAGGAAGTCCCGCAGCGCCGCCCGCGTGCCGGCCAGCATCTTCACCGCGAGCAGCGAGT
>NZ_JBHWIE010000529.1:0-3842 GCF_042732085.1 Actinosynnema sp. NPDC059797 | reverse complement strand
TTCGCCGTCGTGGCCTTCTTGGCGGCCGCCGGCTTGGCGGCGGCCGAGGTGGTGGCCTTGGCGGTCGACGCCTTCGTCGTGCTCGCCTTCTTCGCCGCCGCGGGCTTGGCAGCCGCCGCCTTGGTGGCGGTCGACTTCGCAGCGGTCGTCTTGGTCGCGGCGCTCTTGGCGGGCGCGGCCTTGGTGGCGGTGGCGGCCGGCTTGGCCGCCGCCGTGGTGGACCGGCTGCGGGTGGCCGGGGCCTTCGTGGCAGCCGCAGCGGCGCGCGTGGTGGAGCCGGTGCTGCGCGCCGTGGAGCGCGCCGTGGTGGTGCGCGCGGTGGTGCTGCGGGTCGCCGGGGCCTTGGTCGCGGTGGCGGCCGGCTTGGCGGCAGCCGCGGCGGCGGCGGGCTTCGCCGCCGTCACCCGCGGCAGCTTCTTGGTGCCGCTGATGACGTCCTTGAACGTCGAACCGGCGCGGAACGCGGGCACGTTGGTCTTCTTGACCTTGACGGTCTCACCGGTGCGCGGGTTGCGAGCGGTGCGGGCCGCGCGGGCACGCTTCTCGAAGACACCGAAGCCGGTGATGTTGACCTTCTCGCCCTTGTGGACGCTGCGGACGATCACGTCGACGATGCCGTCGACGGCGGCGGCGGCGTTCTTCTTGTCGCCAAGGCGCTCGGCGAGCGCCTCGATGAGCTGGGCCTTGTTCACCTTCAGTCCCTCCCAGGACGCTCACGGCCCTAGTCGGGCCGACTGATGAGTCACGGTAAGCCCATATGCAAGGAAATACCAATCGCCACGCCAAACTTTTCGTTGTGGCGTGGGCGATTACGTCCTGTCGAGGGACACTCCCCGGGGCCCCGGAGGGAAAGGCCGGGGCCGGATTTCCGCTGCTAGAGGGGGAAATCCGGCCCCTCCGGGTCACTTCGCGGGCACGGGTTCGGTGGTCGGGAGCCACCCCTGCCTGCGCTGCTCGAACTCGGTGATGTCATCGGCGTGCCGCAGGGTCAGGGCGATGTCGTCCAATCCCTCCAGCAGGCGCCAGCGGGTGTACTCGTCGATGGTGAAGGGGGCGGTGAAGTCCTTCGCCACAACCGTGTTCTTCGTCAGGTCGACGGTCACCGGGGTGCCGGGCTCGTTCTCCAGGAGCTTCCAGAGCAATTCGACATCGGACTGCTCGCACTGGGCGGCCACGAGGCCCTGCTTGCCCGCGTTGCCCCGGAAGATGTCGGCGAACCGGGACGAGATGACCACCCGGAAGCCGTAATCCATGAGCGCCCACACGGCGTGCTCGCGGGACGAGCCGGTGCCGAAATCGGGCCCGGCGACCAGCACGCTGCCGGCCCGGTAGGGCTCCTGGTTGAGCACGAAGTGCTCGTCACCGCGCCAGGCGGCGAACAGGCCGTCCTCGAAGCCCGTGCGGGTGACCCGCTTGAGGTAGACGGCGGGGATGATCTGGTCGGTGTCCACGTTGGACCTGCGCAGGGGCACCCCGACCCCGGTGTGGGTGGTGAACGCTTCCATATCGGCTCGGATCTCCCTCAGACCAGGTCGGCGGGCGAGGACAGGGTGCCGCGGACGGCGGTGGCGGCGGCCACGAGCGGCGAGACCAGGTGGGTCCGGCCCCCCTTGCCCTGCCTGCCCTCGAAGTTGCGGTTGGACGTGGACGCGCTGCGCTCGCCGGGCTTGAGCTGGTCCGGGTTCATGCCGAGGCACATGGAGCAACCGGCCTGGCGCCACTCGGCGCCCGCCTCCAGGAACACCTCGTGCAGCCCCTCGGACTCGGCCTGGGCGCGCACGCGCATGGAGCCGGGGACGACGAGCATCCGCACGCCCTCGGCCACCTTGTGCCCGCGCAGCACGTCGGCGGCCGCGCGCAGGTCCTCGATGCGGCCGTTGGTGCACGAGCCGAGGAACACGGTGTCGACCCGCACGTCGCGCAGCGGGGTACCCGGCTCCAGACCCATGTACGCCAGCGCCTTCTCGGCGGCCACGCGCTCGTTCTCGTCCGCGATCGCCTCCGGGTCGGGCACCCGCTCGGACAGCGGCAGGCCCTGGCCGGGGTTGGTGCCCCAGGTGACGAACGGCGTCAGCTCGTCGGCGTCCAGGCGGACCTCGGCGTCGAACTCCGCGTCGTCGTCGGTGCGCAGCGTCTTCCAGTACTCGACGGCGGCGTCCCAGTCGGCGCCGGACGGCGCGTGCGGGCGGCCCTGGATGTAGTCGAACGTCGTCTGGTCGGGGGCGATCATGCCCGCCCGCGCGCCGGCCTCGATCGACATGTTGCACACGGTCATGCGGGCTTCCATGGACAGCGCCTCGATCGCGCTGCCCCGGTACTCCAGGACGTAGCCCTGGCCGCCGCCGGTGCCGATCTTCGCGATCACCGCGAGGATGATGTCCTTGGCCGTCACGCCGGGCCGCAGCCGCCCCTCGACGGTGATCGCCATGGTCTTGAACGGTTTCAGCGGCAGCGTCTGGGTCGCCATCACGTGCTCGACCTCGGACGTGCCGATGCCGAACGCCAGGGCGCCGAACGCGCCGTGGGTGGACGTGTGGCTGTCACCGCAGACCACGGTCATGCCCGGCTGGGTCAGGCCCAGCTGCGGCCCCACCACGTGGACGATGCCCTGCTCCGCGTCGCCCATCGGGTGCAGCCGGACGCCGAACTCGGCGCAGTTCTTGCGCAGCGTCTCGACCTGCGTGCGGGACACGGGGTCCGCGATGGGCAGCTCGATGTCGACGGTCGGGACGTTGTGGTCCTCGGTGGCGATGGTGAGGTCCGGCCTGCGGATCGGGCGCCCCGCCAACCGCAGCCCGTCGAAGGCCTGCGGGCTGGTCACTTCGTGCAGCAGGTGGAGGTCGATGTAGAGCAGGTCGGGCTCCGCGCCACTGCCGTGGCGCACCACGTGTGCTTCCCACACCTTCTCCGCGAGCGTGCGGCTCATCGCAACTCTCCCAAGATCTGGACAGTCGATAGATCTGGACTTCCCAGACAGTGGGAAGTTAGTATCGGCTTGTGGGACAGCATAGCGGGATCGGCGTGCTGGACAAGGCAGTGGCCGTCCTGAACGCCGTCGCAAAGGATCCGTGTGGGCTCGCCGAGTTGTGCAACCGGACGGGCTTGCCGAGGGCTACCGCGCACCGGTTGGCGGTCGGTCTCGAGGTGCACCGGTTGCTGCGACGGGGTTCCGACGGCCGCTGGCGTCCGGGCGCGGCACTGGCGGAGTTGGCGGGCGGCGCGACCGACCCCCTGCTCGACGCGGCCTCCTCGGTGTTGCCGAGGCTGCGCGACATCACCGGCGAGAGCGTCCAGCTCTACCGGCGGGACGGGATGCAGCGCATCTGCGTCTCCTCCGCGGAACCCCCGAGCGGTTTGCGCGACACCGTGCCGATCGGCGCGCGTTTGCCGATGACCGCCGGCTCGGGCGCAAAAGTATTGGCGGCCTGGTCCGACCCGGGCACCCAACGCTCCGTCCTGGCCGACGCCGTATACGGCGAACGCACATTGTTGGAAGTCCGCCGCCGGGGCTGGGCGCAAAGCGTCGCAGAACGCGAACCGGGCGTGGCGAGCGTTTCCGCCCCGGTCCGCGACAGCACGGGCGCGGTAGTGGCCGCGGTATCCGTTTCGGGCCCCATCGACCGCATGGGCCGCCGCCCGGGCGCGAGGTGGGCAGCGGACCTCCTGGCAGCCGCAGAGGCCCTCCAATCCCGCCTCTGACCCCAACAGCCCGACCGAACCCCCTGATCAGCCCCCCGTCCAACCAGGGAGCCACCCCCCGCCGCAGCAACCAACGCGGGGGGTGCAGGGGGGCGAAGCCCCGCCTGCGCGGGGTCCGGGGGTTGCACCCCCGGGTGTAAATG
>NZ_JBHWIE010000528.1:0-3843 GCF_042732085.1 Actinosynnema sp. NPDC059797 | reverse complement strand
GCCTGAGACGATGGCATCCGAGATCGAGACCAGGGCCATGCAGCGGGCGATCCTGCTGGCGGCGTTCGGCCTGGGCAGCACCAGCCCGAACCCACCGGTCGGCCGCGTGGTCCTCGACCGCGACGGGCACGTGGTCGGCGAGGGCTACCACCAGCGCAAAGGCGAAGCGCACGCCGAAGTCCACGCCCTGGCTGCGGCGGGCGGACACGCCCGAGGCAGCACCGCGGTGGTCACCCTGGAGCCGTGCAACCACCATGGCCGCACGCCGCCGTGCCGGCAGGCTTTGCTCGACGCCGGCATCGCCCGCACCGTCATCGCCCTGATCGACCCCACCTCCCGCGAGGAAGGCGGCGCGGCCCGGCTGCGCGCCGCCGGTGTCGACGTCGAGGTCGGGGTGCTCGCCGAGGCGGCACGACAGGTGATGCGCCCCTGGCTGCACGGGCTGTCCCACCGACGTCCTCACGTCACCTGGCTGTACGAGGTCGGCCCCCACGGGCACATCAGCTCACCCGACGAAGCCCTGGTGCGGCGACACCGGATCCGCGTCGACGCCGTGGTCGACGTGCACGGCCGGGTCAGCGAAGGACTCCCCGACGCTCACGGGCCGGCCGCCTTCTCCTTGTCCACAACGGCCATGGATCGGGAACCCGTGGAGGTGTTGAAGGCGCTTTACGCTGGAGGAGTCCGTTCGCTGCTGGCGGCGTGCCACCCCGACCTGGCACGGCGACTACTGGCCGCAGGGCTGGTCGACCAGGTGACGTTCTACGCGACTCCCGCCCCGCCCTCCGCACCGGGCACGCGCACGCTTGTACCGGCGGGATTCGGCATCGAGGCCATCGACGCGGCAGGCGAGTGGATCCAGGTCACCGCGACACCACAGCACTAACAGCGCCGGCCGACCATCCACCGCCGTGGTCAGGAGGTCGGTGCCCGGCGGGGCAGGCCGATCGACGCCAGCGCGCCGTCAACGTCGAAACCGAGTTCTTCGGCCAGGTCGAGGAACCGCTCCGCCCGCGCCTCGTCCACCGCGAGGCCCCCGTCACCGGTCAGGAGCATCACGCCGGCCGTGTAGGCAGCCTTGGCGTGACCGGCCTCCGCAGCCTTGGCGTACCACTCGAGCGCGGTCGCGGGGTCGCGGTCGACGCCACGCCCGGTCGCGTACATGCCGCCCAGGTTGGCCATGGCCCGGGCGCTGCCCAGCTCGGCCGCCCGGAACGTCCAGCGCAGCGACTCGCCCTGGTCGGCGGGCACGCCGCTGCCGCCGGCGTGCAGCACGCTCAGCTCGAACGCCGCGTCGGCGCTGCCGCGCTCCGCCGCCGCCACCTGGTAGCTCACCGCCTCGGCCGGGTCGGCCTGGCGGCCGTAGCCCTGGTGGGTCAGGTAGCCCGCCAGGACCAGCACCTCGGGGTCGTCGGGGTTGGTCGCGAGCAACTCGCCCAGCCTGCGTGCGGCGTCGGTCGCGTGCTCGGCGCTGCGGGCGAAGTAGGCGGCCCGGATCCAGCCCAGCGCGCCGGCCTTCGACCCCATCCGGTCCGCCTCGCGGTATGCCTCGACCGACGCGCGGAGGTCCGGTGCGGGGTAGGGCGCCCACGGGGCCGCGCCGTAGGCCAGGAGGCGACCCAGTTCCAGCCAGGCGTCCACGACGCCGGACGCGCCGGCGCGTTCGAGGCCGGCCACCAGCAGCGCGGGCGCGTCGCCGGGGAGCAGCCCGATGAGGTGCTCGCTGCGGACGAAGCCGTCCCGGAGTTCGACGGCCGCCGCGAAGAGGTCGGCGCCGGCGGCGTCCGGCGTGGACATCAGGCGGGACAGGGTGTCGTAGCTCGGTGCGCTCATGGCCCGAAGCCTTTCACCCGGCTCCCACCCGCGGCGGCGGTGGGGTGGTCGGGGCAGGACGCCGACCACCCCTCCTTCAGCGGACCGGCTCACGCACCGCGAGGTCCCAGAACTCGGCGTAACGGCCGCCGAGGCGCAGCAGCTCGTCGTGGCTCCCCTGCTCCACGACCCGGCCGCCGTCGAGGAAGGCGACGCGGTCGGCGCGGCGGGCGGTGCGCGGCCGGTGCGCCACCATCACCACCGTCCGGCCCGCCACCAGGCGCTCGACGCCCTCGTGGACGGCCGCCTCGTTCACCGGGTCCAGCGCGGAGGTCACCTCGTCCAGCAGCACGACGGGCGCGTCCTTCAGCAGCGCCCGCGCGATCGAGACCCGCTGGCGCTCGCCGCCCGACAGCAGCGCGCCGCCCTCGCCGACGTGCGTCGCCCACCCGTCGGGCAGCCGCTCGACCACCTCGTCCAGCCGCGCCGCGGCCGCCGCCGCCCGCACCTCGGCCTCGTCGGCGTCGGGGCGGCCGAGGCGCACGTTCTCCTCGATCGTGCCGTCGAAGAGGTAGACGTCCTGGAAGACGATGGCGAACCGCGCCATCAGCTCCCCGGTGTCGATCGCGCGCACGTCCACACCGCCCACGCGCACCGCGCCCGCGTCCACGTCGTGGAACCGCGCGAGGAGCTGGAGCAGCGTGCTCTTGCCCGCGCCCGACGGCCCGACCACGGCGAGCCGCTGTCCTTCCGGGACGGTCAGCGACACCCCGTCCACCACCGCGCGGTCGCCGTGCCGGAAGGTGGCGGAGTCGAACTCCAGGTCGTGGCGCGCGGGCCGGACCGGTCGGGCTGGTTCGGGGAGCGGCTCGGCGCGCAGCACCGCGTCGAGCCGCACCAGCTCGGCACGCGCGCCGCGGAGCCTGCCGCCGAGGTCGGCCAGCGACAGCAGCGGGTCGGCGCAGCGGGCGGCCAGCACGAGGACCGTCAGGACCTCCGCCGCGCCGACGTCCCCGCCGAGCGCCAGGTGCGCGCCCAGGGCCAGCAGCGCCGTGAACACCGCCTGCACCACGATCGTCAGGCCCACCACCCCGGGCAGCGCCGCCAGGACGGTGCGGCGCGACGCGCGGCCCACCTCCTCCAGCGCGTCGTCGAGCAGCCGGAAGCGCTCGGCGGTCCGGCCGCCCGCGCGCAGCACCGGCTGGGCCTGGAGGTACTCGACGACGCGCCCGGCGGCCTCGCGGTCGCGCCCGGCGCGCTCCGCGTCGGCGGCGGCCGTCGAGCGCCCCGTCCAGACCTGGACCGCCACCACGACCGGCACGGCGACCAGCGCGGCCAGCCCCAGCCGCCAGTCCGCGGCGAGCACCACGAGCACGATCACCAGGGGCGTCACGCAGGCGGAGATGAACGGCGACAGCAGGTGCGCCAGCACGCCCATCGCCTGGAGGACTCCGCGACCGGCCAGCACGGACACCTCACCGACCCGGTCCGCGCGGTACCAGCCAACCGGCAACCGGGCCAGGTGGTCGCCGAGCCGGTGGTACGTGCCGCGCAGCAGCACAGCCCCGACGCGGAACCCGGACAGGTCGCCGAGGTAGCGCAACGCGGCGCAGGCGGCGACCGCGGCCCCGAACGCGGCCAGCCAGGGCCAGGCGTCGCCGGGCGCGCTCCCGAACAGCGCCCGCAGCACCGGGACCAGCAACGCGCAGGACAGCCCCTCGGCCACGGCGGTCGTCGCCATGAGCGCCGCGGTGCGCCGCACCGGTCGGGCGTGTTCGTGCCCCAGCACGCGCAACAGCAGCCGGATCACCGGTCCTCACCTCCCCGGTCCCGGGCGTCGTCGGCCACGGCCGACCGGTGCGACCGCCAGAACGCGGCGAACTCCCCGTCCCGCGCCAGCAGCTCGGCGGGCGCGCCGCGTTCGACGACCACGCCGTCCTCCAGCACCACGACGGTGTCGGCGTCGGCGATCGTCTCCAGGCGGTGGGCGATGACCAGGGTCGTCCGGTCGCCCGCCGAGGACGTCAGGGC
>NZ_JBHWIE010000527.1:0-3849 GCF_042732085.1 Actinosynnema sp. NPDC059797 | reverse complement strand
CCCCCCCCCCCCCCGCCGCCCCCCCGCCCCCCCCCCGCCCCCCCCCCCGCCCCGCCCCGGGCCCCCCCCGCCCGGCCCCGGCCCACGTGGCGCGCCGCTCCGCTCCCCTCCCCTGGCCTGCGTCCGCTCACCGGACGTTCGCGGTCGCAATTTGTTGGCCGTCCGAGCGTCCCTTTCCGGTGATCAGCCCGTCTCGACGGGTGAGCGGGCGGGTCGGAGGCGGAGGTGCGGGTCATGCCAAGCGTGATGGCGGCGCAGTACGGTGAGGACCGGCGGATAGCTGACTCGGGAGGTCCGACCCTGGCCGGCAACGCGGTGGAGAGGCCGCCGGGCGGTCGGGTCAACGGCGTTCCGACCGATCGGGTGTCGCGTGCTGCCCGGGGCTGGGCGCGGCGGTACCGGCACGTGGCGTTCGACGTGGCCGCCGTGGCGATCGCGGCGCTCGACGTGTGGCTGCGGGTGGTGCCCGAGGCCGAGACGTACAACTACGTGCTGTCGGCCGCGGCGGTGGCGGCGGTGGCGCTGCGGCGGCGGTTCCCGTTCCTGGTGGTGCTGGTCACCGCGCCGGGGTTCCTGGCCGGGTGGGCGCAGCTGGCGGCGATGATCGCGCTCGGCACGCTGGCGCGGCGCAGGCTGCTGTCGACGCAGACGTTCATCGGCGCGGGGCTGGTGTGGTTCAGCCGGTTCTTCCTGTGGCCGCCGGCCGAGTTCGCGGAGCTGGACTGGAAGACCCACGTCCACAACGCCATCTACGGGTGCCTGGTGGCGGGGATGCCGATCGCGATCGGGCTGCTGGCGCACGCGCGCGAGGAGCTGTCGGCGCGGATCTCCGAGCTGGCCGCGAGCCGGGAGCGGGAGCGGGTGCTGCACGCGCACGCCGTGCGGGCCGACGAGCGGGCCCGGCTGGCGCGCGAGATGCACGACGTGGTGTCGCACCAGGTGAGCCTGATCGCGATGCAGGCGGGCGCCCTGCGCGTGGCGGCGGAGGACCCGAACGCGAAGCAGGTGGCGGGCACGATCCGCAAGCTGAGCACCCGCACCCTGGACGAGCTGCGCCACCTGGTGAGCGTCCTGCGCACCACGAACGGCGACGACTCGCCCCAACCGAGGATCGAGGACCTGCCGCAACTGGTGGCCGCCGCGGGCTTCCCGATCACCCTGACCGTGCACGGAGAGGTGGCGGCGCTGCCGGCCCCGGTGTCGGGCGCGGTGTACCGGACGGTGCAGGAAGCGCTGACGAACGTCCGCAAGCACGCGGGCGGCGCGCCCACGAGGGTGCTGGTCATCTCCGGCGCCGAGGAGCTGCGAGCGGAGATCCGCAACGACCCTCCTCGCCACCGGCAGGAGAGCGGAACCCTCCCCAGCGGCGGCCACGGCCTCGTGGGCCTGCGCGAAAGAGCCGCCCTGCTGAACGGGGACTTCGCCGCGACCCCCACCGAGGACGGCGGCTACCTGGTCCGCGTGACGTTCCCGGTGACCAGGCCACTCAACACCTGACCCGGCACACGGCACACCCCACCCGCCACACGATCAGGTGACGGACGTACGGAAACACCGTTACCGGCATCGGTTGGAACATGAGGAAACCCGACCACACCCCTCGTCAGAGATCCCCAGACCCCCAGGCGTCCCCAGCCCCAGCCCCAGCCCCATCACCATCACCGGCACCGGCACCGGCACCGGCGACCACCCAGCCACCACCACAGCCCTCAGCCCGCATCACAGCCACACCCACCACGGCCCCACCACGGCCCCGCCACCGCGCCGCACCGCAGCCCCGCCACCGCACCTGCCACAGCCCCGCCGCAGCCCTTGCCACCGCACCCGCCGCAGCCCCGCGATCTCCCTCGCCGCAGCCTCACGACCGCCGCAGCCCCACGACCGCCGCAGCGCTCTCACCCCACAGCCCGGCCGGCACCCCCACCGACGCGGCCCCGCACCGTCACCCGGCCCCGCACCGTCACCAGGCCCCGCACCGTCACCCCGCCTGCCCCGTCACCCCGCCCGCCCCGGCACCGGCCGGGCGATGCGCTGGGTCGCCTCGGGATCGGCAGGCGGCGGCAGGTCGTCCACGACCGGCCCCGGCGTCAGCCACCCCAGCGCGAACGCCACGGCAGCCGCACCCAGCACGAGCGGGACCTCCAGGTCCGGCGAGGGCGTCAGGAACCGCAGCGCCGGCAGCGACACCACCGCCACCAGCCCGGTCCCCACCCCCGCGGGCAGGAAGCGCACCGCCCGGCGCCAGCGGGTGGGCGGCAGCCGTCGGCGTGCCAGGGTCAGCAGCGCGCCGCCCCAGGCCAGCACGGTCAGTCCCGATGCCGCCAGCCCGAACACCCCGTAGACCGACCGCGTCGACCCGCGCACGTCGCCGACGGTCTCGGCCGACCCGATGACGTCCCGGTTGGCGTCCAGCACCTCCAGCGAGGTCGGCACGAAACCGGTCGCCTGCCCGCCCACCTGGCTCACGTCCAGCACGAACGCCCGCGTCACGCTCTGCCGACCCGGCACCTCGAACGGCAGGGTCGTGTCGTAGGAGAAGAACGTCAGCGCCAACGCCTCGCCGGACAACCGGATCGACTTGACGTGCCGGACCACGTCCGTTCCATTGTGGACGGTCACCTCGATCCGCGGCGACGTCGTCGGGTCGAGCACCAGCGTTTCCTCGCCCACCGGGGTTCCGTCCACAGTGGCGTTGACGGCGATCGCCTCGCCCTGCGCGGCGGCCGGGGCGACGCCGAGGGAGGTCCCGCACAGGAGCAGTGGGACGAGGCTGCTCATAATGCGTCTCACAGGGCACCTCGGAGTGGGGAAGGTCGATATGCGATCGGCAGGAACACTAGCTCTATTCGCCGCCCTGGCCTACGGCGTGGTCGTGCTCGTGGCGACACCGGTGTCCGCCCAGCCCCGGGCCACCGCCACCGCGTCGCCCGACACCGGTCCGGTGGGCGCTTCGTTCACCGTGAGCTGGGACGACCTCTACCTGGACCCGCGCTGCTCCAACCGCACGGTGCAGCTCGTCTGGGACTCGGGCCAGGTCGTCGGCACGGGCCGCCACGGGGATCGGGGGCGCGGGTCCGGCACCGCCACCGTCCCGGCGGGAGCGACGCCCGGCCCCCACGCGGTCACGGCGCGCCCGCTCTGCGCGGCCACGGGCAGCCCTTCCGACACCTTCACCGTGACCGCCGCGCCGACCACCACGAACCCGGTCACCACCACGACGACCGCTCCCCCGGCCGCCACGACCACGACCGCTTCGCCGGGGACGACCACCACGAGCCCGGTCACCACCACGACCACCACGACGACGACCACGACCACCACGACGACCGGCAGCTCGTCCGCCCCCGCCACCACGCGGTCGTCCGAGGGTGACGGCGCCCTGACCCTCGACAAGGACAACGTCCAGCCGGGTCACCCCCTGACCGCCACCGGCACCGGCTGCACGCCCGGCTCCGAGGTGGAGCTGACCTCGATGGGCGAGGACGTCGGCGCCGCGGTGGCCGACACGTCCGGGACGTTCAGCGCGAAGGTCGAGTTCAGGACCATCCAACCGGGACGCCAGGTCATCCGGGCGGACTGCGGCATCGTGCTGGTGGGCAGCGTCGACGTGGCCCTCACCAGCTCGACCGGCGGCGCCACGACCACGCTCGTGGTGCTGTTCGTCCTGTTCGGCGCCTTCGTGGTCCGCCGCCAGTTCACCGGCCTGTTCGCCAGGCGAACCTGAGCGGACCCGGGCGCGGAACCCCAGGCACGGAACCTCGAGCACGGAACTCCGGGCACGGGCAGGGACCCAGGCACGGGCACACCCGGCCGGCCCCTGGCGCGCACGGCAGCGGCCCCCGCGGGAAT
>NZ_JBHWIE010000526.1:0-3855 GCF_042732085.1 Actinosynnema sp. NPDC059797 | reverse complement strand
GCGTCGAGGGCGTGTTCCGCGAGCAGGCCGCACCACCGGTGCCGCGGGTCCGGCTCCTCGGCTGCCGACCGGAACCCGCGCTGCTGGTCGCGCTCGACGCGGTGGGGCAGTCGACCAACGCGGCCCTGCGTCGCCGCTGGGTCCGCGCCCGGGTCGACATGGTGGCCGACGACGGTTCCGCCGTCCACGTGACCGGCGCCCTGCTGGCCGGCACGGTCAACGCGGCCAAACCGTCGCCGCTGGGCGCCGGGCTCCTGGACGTGACCGTCGAGATCGGTCCGAGGGAGCCGCTGCCGGCGGGGGTCCTCGACGTCCTGGAGCACTGGCGCGCCGGGCGGCCGTCCCGGCGGAACCTGTGGGCCCGCCACGACCGGGAACTGCGGCACTGGTGGGCCGGGGTGGCACTCGGCTGCACGTCGGGCGCGCCGGACCGGCCACCCGGCACGACCTACGAGCTCGACGGCCGGTTCGTCACCGACGTCGAGGGGTTCTACTGCGCGATCGGCGAGGCGGTCAACGGACCGGGCGGCTACTTCGGCTGGAACCTCCACGCCCTGCACGACTGCCTCGGCGGGGGTTTCGGCGCACGTACCCCGTTCCGACTGGTGTGGCACGACTCGGCCGTCGCGCGCGGACATCTCGTCGCCGGCCACGACCGGCGTCGGTCGGAGCCCGCGATCACCTTGGCGCACCTCCTGGACGTGCTCGCGGCGCACCGGGTCGAGGTCGACCTGCGCTGAGCCGCGCGTCGACACGCCCGCCGGCGTCCTGCTCGAGGCGACGTCCTCACCGTGATCCGACGAGCGGATCAGCGTTCAACGGGGCGTTCCACCGATTCGGACGACCGATTTCCCCGATGAATGGCCGGTGCCGCGGACACAGGGGGGTGCTCGGCCGTTCGGTCCTATGCAGGGTGTGAGTGTCCTGTTGGGATGCTCGCATGTACAACGCCATTGTGATAGGTGGTCGGTGCGCCGGGGCGGCGGTCGGCGTGCACCTGGCCCGGCGGGGGCTCAGGGTGTTGGTGGTGGACCGGTCGCGGTTTCCCAGTGATGTGCTGTCCACGCACTTCGTCTGGCCGCACGGCGCTTCCTACCTGAACCGGTTGGGGGTGCTGGACGAGGTCCGGGCCGTGACGCCCGCGCACACCCGGGTCACGGTGGTCAACAACGGGATCGCCTTGCGCGGCGGCGTTCCCGAGGAGCTGCTGCGCAACCAGTTCCGGTTGCTGCACGACGACGACAGCGGGATCACCACGGAGTACTTCTCGGTCCGCCGGCACGTGCTGGACAAGATCCTGGTCGACAACGCGGTGCGGGCCGGCGTGGAGTTCCGCGAGGGGTACACCGTCAAGGAACTCTTACGGGACGACGACGGGACCGTCATCGGCATCAAGGGCCGGGACGGCACGGTCGAGCACGCGCAGGTGGTGATCGGGGCCGACGGGCGAAACTCTTTCGTGGCACGTGCGCTCGGGCTGGAGAAGTTCGACGAGCGGCCCCGGTGCACCTTCGCCTACTGGAGCTACTTCAGCGGCATCCCCGACGCCGAGGCGCAGATCCACCGGCGGGGCAGGCTCGGGATGGCGATGGCCTCGACCAACCACGGGCAGACCATGGTGCTGACGTGGGGGCCGAGCGAGTGGGCCGCGGAGTTCCGGGCCGACGTCGAGGGCAACTTCCACCGCGCGCTCGGGCTGATCAGCGAGGAGGCGGCGGACACCGTGGCGCGGGCGCGCCGGGAGGAGCGCTTCTACGGGACGCTCGACCAGGCCGCGTACCTGAGGCGGCTGCACGGGCCGGGCTGGGTGCTGGTGGGCGACGCCGAGTCGTTCAAGGACCAGTGCACGGCGCTCGGGATCACCCACGCCCTGCGCGACGCGGAACTGGCCGCGGAGGCGGTCGGCCGGTGGCTCGGCGGCGAGACCGACCGGGACACCGCCATGGCCGGGTACGCCACCAAGCGGCGCAGCCAGACCGCCGCGGCCTACTACGACTACGTGTGCACGCTCGCGGAGATGAAGCCGCTGCGGCACGACGAGCTCCAGCTGTTCGCGATCCTGCGCGGCAACCAGGCCGAGATCGACCGCTTCATCGCCACCCACGTCGACGTGGCGCCGGTCTCGGAGTTCTTCGACCCGTCCAACGTGTTCCTGCTCAACGACACGGCCAAGGAATCCTCGCTCGACCACGCCGCGTTCGCCGACTTCGAGGCCACCTACCGCGAGTACCAGCGGAACCCGTTCCTGCGCGTGGAAGCGGAGGCGACCCGATGACCGGCACCCTGGCACACGAGCGCGAGGACGGCGAGGTCGTCGCCGCGCTGATCGCCGCGGGCGACGCGGCGGGCGCCGACCCGGTCGCCGCGGCCAAGTCGGTCGCCGCGGCCGCCCGCGACGTGTCGGACATGATGCGGAACTGGGCGAGCCACATCCCGTGGGAGGACCTGGAGGAGCTGGACACCCTCCCGGCGGACGAGGCGGCCCGCTTCTTCGACGAGGACTACCCGGCGATCCGGGCCGACCTGGAACCGATGTGGGAGCCGGCGACGGCGGCCGCGCCCGCGATCGACCCCGACGAGGACTACGCGCTCGACAAGAACGCCTACGACTTCTTCCGGCCCGTCGGGGCCAACCTGCTCGCCCGGACCGAGGAGTTCCACGGCTGGGTGGAGGCGCGCCGGCGCACCGAGACGTGGCAGTACTCCCGGGTCCTGGAGGCGGCGCCCGGCGGCGTCGCGACCATCACCAACGACCTGAGCAAACCCGCCCGGGGCATCAACTTCAACTCCCAGGACTACCTGTCGTTCAACGCCCACCCGGAGATCCGGGAGGCGGCGGTCCGGGCGATGCGCGACTTCGGCCCGCACAGCGCCGGGTCGCCGATGGTGCTGGGCAACACCCGCATCTCCGACGAGCTGGAGGCGGCCCTCGGCGCGCTGGTCGGCCTGGAGCACGTGACGCTGTTCTCCAACGGGTGGTCGGCCGGGTTCGGCACCGTCACCGGCCTGGTCCGCCAGGAGGACCACGTCCTCATCGACCGCCTCGCCCACTCGTGCCTGCAGACGGGGGCGCGCGCGGCGACCAGGAACATCACCCGCTACACCCACCTCGACGTCGAGGCCGTGCGCACCCACCTGGCCCGGATCCGCGCCACGGACACCCACAACGGCATCATGGTCATCACCGACGGCCTGTTCTCGGTGGACGCCGACTGGCCGGACGTCGTGGCCCTGCAGGAGATCTGCCACGCCTACGACGCGACCCTGCTGGTCGACGTCGCCCACGACCTCGGCTCGATGGGCCCCGGCGGCACCGGCGTCCTGGGCATGCAGGACATGCTGGGCAAGGTCGACCTGGTCATGGGCGCGTTCTCCAAGACCTTCGCCTCCAACGGCGGCTTCGTCGCGGCCCGGTCGCCCGCGGTGAAGCAGTACATCAAGATGTTCGCCGGGTCCCACTTCTTCTCCAACGCCCTGTCGCCCATGCAGACCGCGGTGGTGCTCAAGGCGGCCGAGATCATCCGCACGGACGAGGGCGAGGCCCTGCGCGGGCGGCTGTTCTCCGCCATCCACGCCCTGCGCGACGAGTTGACGACGCGCGGGTTGACCTGCATGGGCTCGCCGAGCCCGATCGTGCCGGTGCTGATCGGCAACGAGAAGCTCGCCCGGACGGTCAACCGCCTGCTGTTCGACCGAGGGGTGCTCGCGTTCATGGTCGAGTTCCCGGTCACCCCGACCGGCGCCTCGCGCTTCCGGCTGCAGGTGCAGGCCGCGCACGAGCCGGAGCAGGCCAGGGAAGCGGCCCGCATCATCGACGAGGCCCTGCGCGACGCCAAGGAGTACCTGTCCAGCGCG
>NZ_JBHWIE010000525.1:0-3866 GCF_042732085.1 Actinosynnema sp. NPDC059797 | reverse complement strand
CCTGGCCGACAAGCACCGCGTGCGCGTGTGGCTGGGCCGCCGCGCGCCGCACGGCACGACCGCGTCGGTCCTGCTGCCCGCCGAGCTGGTGCGCGAAGCGCCACCGGTCTCGTTCGCGCGGCAGCCGGAACCCGACGTGCCCACCCAGGGCGCGCCCCCGGAACGCGCGCCCGCCGGACCCCGGGCCCGGCCCGACGAGCCGCGCCGCACGGGCGGCCCGACACCGGACGGACCCCGCACGAGCACCCTGACCGCGGACGGGCCGCGCGCAGCCGGACCGCGCGCAGCGGGCCCGCGTGCGGCCGGATCACCTGCGGCCGGGCCGCGCACGGGCGGGATGACCCCCGGCGGACTGCCCCGGCGGGTGCCGACCAGCCTGCGCGTGCCCGACAGCCCGGCCGGCATCGTCGCGCCGCCGCACCCACCCGGGAACGGCCCCGGCGACGGCTTCTTCGCGGACCTGGCGGACTTCGACGCCGGCGAGCGGGCGGCCCGCGGCACCCTCCCCGAACTCGACCACCCGGATCCCGAAGACCCCAAGCCCGACGATCCCCGTGGCGGCCCCCGAGAGGGCCGCCCGAGCGACGACTGACCACGAGGACCACCCGAGTGACGACTGACCACCGAGCCGCCGACCCGGCGCCGGACTTCAGCTGGCTGATCAACGACTTCGTCGACCGGGTGCACGGCGTGACGCACGCGTTGATCCTGTCCTCCGACGGCCTGCCGCTCATCGCCTCCGACACCGTGGGCGTGGACGCGGCCGAGCAGTTGGCGGCCATCTCCAGCGGCATGCTCAGCCTCGCCCGCAACGCGGCGGCGGTGTTCGGCAAGGGCGGCTGCGAGCAGATCCTGGTCCGGCTCACCGGCGGCTACTTCCTGTTCATGGACATCGGCGAGGGCGCCGGCCTCGGCGTGCTGACCTCGCCCTCGTGCGACATGAAGGTCATCGGCTACGAGATGACCAAGTTCGTCGACAACACCGGGCACGCGCTGACCCCGCAGCTGAGGGCCGACATGCGGCGCACGGTGACCGCACGGCGCCCCGGCGCGTGAGGAGGGCGATCGTCGTGGCCACCCGTCCCGCACCCGGCGCGATGCGCAGCACCAGGGTCCGCCCGTACGCCATCACCCGCGGCCGCACCAGGCCCCGGCACCTGCTGCTGGTGGAGACCCTGGTGTCGGTGCCGAACTACGACCCGCGGGCCTGCGCGCGGATGATGCCCGAGTCCCAGGCGCTCTACGAGCGCGCCCGGGAGCGCACCTCGGTGGCGGAGCTGTCGGCGCACCTGGACATCCCGCTGGCCGTGATCCGGGTGCTGCTCAGCGACCTGATCGCGCAGGACCTCGTCTACGTCCACCCCACGGGTCACGAGTACCAGTACGACCTGCCCCTGCTGGAGAGGATCCTGAATGGGCTCAAGAACGTATGACCCCGAGCCGTTGACGATCTCGGCGAAGATCGTGGTCGCCGGTGGCTTCGGGGTCGGCAAGACGACGTTCGTGGGCTCGGTGTCCGAGGTGCCCCCGATCAACACCGAGGCGTGGATGACCGAGGCGGCCGAGGGCGTGGACCCGGTCGACCCGGGCGGCGACAAGACCACGACCACGGTGGCGATGGACTTCGGCAGGCTCACGCTGACCGACGACCTGGTGCTCTACCTGTTCGGCACCCCGGGCCAGCCGCGGTTCTGGTTCCTGTGGGACGACCTGTCGCGCGGCGCGCTGGGCGCGGTCGTGCTGGTGGACACCCGTCGCGTCGAGGAGTCGTTCGCGGCCATCAACTACTTCGAGAACGACTCCGAGATCCCGTTCGTGGTCGCGGTGAACATGTTCGACGGCCTGCTGACGCACGACCTGGACGAGGTCCGCGACGCGCTGGCGATCTCACCGGACGTCCCGCTGATCACGTGCGACGCCCGCGACCGGGCCTCGGTCGTCGGCGCCCTGCGCGAGCTGGTGTCGTACACGATGCAGTTCGTCCCGTCGTGCGGCCCGGTGTGATCGGCGGACCGCCCCGCGAGCGGAGAGGTTGGTGGAAATGCGGAAGGTGCTCGTCGTCGGTGCCGGCCAGGCAGGCTTACAACTGGCGTTGGGGCTGGTCGGCAGGGGTTACGACGTCACGGTCATGTCGGCCCGCACGCCGGAGGAGATCCGCGCCGGGCGGGTGATGTCCACGCAGTGCATGTTCGGCCCGGCGCTCCGGCACGAGCGCGACCTGGAGCTGAACCTCTGGGAGGAGCGGACGCCCCGCATCGGGGGCCTGGGCCTGTCGGTGGGCGCGCCCGCCGACGACGGCGGTCACCGGCGGGTCCTGAACTGGCTGGGCCTGCTCGACGAGCACGCGCAGTCGGTCGACCAGCGGGTGAAGATGGCGGGGTGGCTGGAGCTGCTGGAGGACCGCGGCGGCAAGGTCGTCTACCACGGCGTGACCACCTCCGACCTGGACGCGCTGACCTCCCTGTACGACCTCGTCGTGGTCGCGGCGGGCAAGGGCGAGCTGGTGGAGGCGTTCACCCGCGACCCCGGGCGGTCCCCGTACCGGACGCCGCAACGCGTCCTGGCCGTGGCCTACGTGCACGGCATGGCGCCCCGGCCCGAGCACCCGGACGTGCCCGCGGTGCGGTTCAACGCCGTGCCGGGCGTGGGCGAGCTGTTCGCCATACCCGGGTTCACCCTCAGCGGGCCGTGCGACATCCTGTTCTTCGAGGGCCTGCCGGGCGGCCCGCTGGACTGCTGGGACGACCGGCCGGGACCCGCCGAGCACCTGGACCGGACCCTGTCGCTGATGCGGCGGTTCGTGCCGTGGGAGCACGAGCGCTGCCGCGAGGTCGAGCTGACCGACGCGCACGCCACCCTGGTCGGGGCGTACGCGCCCGTGGTCCGCGAGCCGGTGGCCACCCTGCCGTCCGGCGGCCGGGTGCTGGGCATGGCGGACGTGGTGGTGGCCAACGACCCGATCACCGGACAGGGCTCCAACAACGCGGCCAGGTGCGCGGCGTCCTATTTGGACAGCATCGTGGCGCGCGGCGACCGGCCGTTCGACGAGGAGTGGATGCGCGGGGCGTTCGAGGCGTACTGGGAGCACGCGCGGCACGCCACGTCCTGGACCAACGCGATGCTCCGACCGCCGCCCGACCACGTCATGCGCATCTTCGGCGCGGCGCTGGAGTCCCCGGCGGTGGCCCGCCGGTTCGTCAACTGCTTCGCCGACCCCTCGGACCTGGAGGGGTGGTTCTACGACCCCGAACTGGCCGACCGCTACCTGACCTCGGTAACCGGGGGTTGAGCGGGGGCACCCCGAATGCCGTTCGTTGATCATTGACCACGGCTGCGCTTCAATGGTCGAGGAGCCACGAACCGCCGTGGTCCGTGGCAAGCGACGTTAGGGGAACGTTCGCCGTGTACCGGAAAACCGTTGGGGCGCTGGGTTTCGTCGGTGGCCTGCTGGCCGCCCTCGTGGTGCAGGCGCCCGCCGCGAGCGCCGCGGGCACCTGCGAGTTCACCAACACGCTGTGCGCGTGGGAGCAGGCGAACTTCGGGGGCGCGCGGTTCACCGTCGCCCCGCTGCCGCCGCACCAGGGCGTGTGCGTGGACCTGGTCGAGCACGGCTGGGGCAACCGCATCCGCTCGACCGTCAACACGTCGTCGAAGACGGCGTCGCTGTTCGCGAGCGACGACTGCACCGGTCGCCCGTTCCCGATCGAGGGCAACAGCAGCAACCCGTCCGTCACCTTCGCCGCGAACAGCGTCTTCGTGCAGGTGTAGCGACGAGCGCGGGTGCCGGCGGGGTCCGCACCGCCCCCCCCCGCCCCCACAGCAGGACATTGTACACGTGCACACCAGGGAGCGCACCCGGTCACCCG
>NZ_JBHWIE010000524.1:0-3885 GCF_042732085.1 Actinosynnema sp. NPDC059797 | reverse complement strand
GTCGACGCCGAGCACCCCGACCTCGCCGGCGCGGTGGTGGAGGCGCGGAACTTCAGCCTCAGCGGCACCGCCGACGACCGCCACGGCCACGGCACCCACGTCGCGGCCACGATCACCGGCTCGGGCACCTACCAGGGCGTCGCACCCGACGCCCGCCTGCTGGTCGGCAAGGTGCTCGGCGACGGCGGCGGCGGGCGCGAGTCGGACGTCATCGCCGGCATGGAGTGGGCCGCGGCCGCGGGGGCGGACGTGGTGAACCTGAGCCTGGGCTCGTCCCTGCCCAGCGACGGCGCGGACCCGATGTCCCTGGCCGTCGACCGGCTCACCGCGAGCAGCGGCGCGCTGTTCGTCGTGTCGGCGGGCAACACCGGCCCCTCGGAGGGCACCATCGGCAGCCCGGCCGCCGCCGACTCGGCGCTCACCGTCGGCGCGGTGGACCGCGAGGACGCCCTCGCGCGGTTCTCCTCCCGCGGCCCGCGCGAGGGCGACGGCGCGATCAAACCGGACCTCACCGCGCCGGGCGTGGACATCGTGGCGGCGAAGGCCCGCAACGGGCACATCGGCACACCGGTCGGCGAGGCGCACGTGGCGCTGTCGGGCACCTCCATGGCCACCCCGCACGTGGCGGGCGCGGCGGCGATCCTCGCCGCGCGGCACCCCGACTGGACCGCCGGGCAGCTCAAGGGCGCGCTCACCGGCAGCGCGCGGCCCAACGCCGCCCTGTCGGTCCACGAGCAGGGCGCCGGACGCCTGGACGTGGCGCGCGCCGTCACCCAGTCGCTGTCGGTCTCGCCCGCGTCGCTGAGCCTGGGCACCGCGACGTGGCCGCACCACGACGACGCGCCGATCCAGCGGCGGCTGACCTACCGCAACGGCGGGACCACCCCGATCACCCTGGACCTGACCGCCGACCTGCGCGACCCGGCGGGCGACCCGGCGCCGGCGGGCCTGGTCACCGCCTCGCCCGACTCGGTCACCGTCCCGGCGGGCGGCGCCGCGTCGGTCACCGTCACCACGACCACCTCGCTCGACTCGCCGGACGGCCGGTACGGGGGAGCGGTGCTCGCCAACGGCGGCGGCGCGTCCGTGCGCACCCCGATCGCCTTCACCAAGGAGGTCGAGAGCCACGACGTGCGGCTGACCTTCCTCGACCACGACGGCGAGCCCACCCCGAACCACCGCTTCACCTTCGCCGCCGTGACCCGGCCCGAGACCTACACCGGCCGCGACCCGTCCGGCACGCTCAGCCTCCGGCTGCCCAGCGGCGCCTACCACTTCGATGCGTACGTCTCGGGCCACCCCGACCACCCGCTGACCCAGTTCCTGGAACCGAACGTCGTGGTCGACGGGCCCGACCACCTGGTGTTCGACGCGCGCGACGGCCGGGAGATCACCATGCGGGTGCCACCGCCCCGCGCGGAGGTCGGCTTCGCCGAGACCCACTACCACCGCGACACCGCGGCCGGGCGGATCGCGTTCGGCGTCGTCTCGAGGGACCTCAAGGGGATCCGGCACGTCCCGTCGAGGACGTCCGCGCCCGGCGAGGCGGGTTTCTCGGTGCGCGCCCGGCTGGCCGAACCGGACGGCACCGGCTACTTCGCCGGCAGCCCGTACCAGTACAACGTGGGCTGGGACCACGACGGCGGCGTGCCCGCGCGGCTGGAGCGCGCCTTCGCCGACCGCGACCTCGTGGAGGTCACCGCCAAGGCCTCGGCGGCGGCCCCGGGCCGGCCCGGGTTCGTCCACCAGGTGGCGGGCGGTCCGCTCCCGCTGCGCGTCACCGAGCGCTACTCGCCCGGCATCGACTGGTCGGGCAACTTCATCCAGGCCGAGAACCCCGACATGTTCCCGCACGAGGCCTACCAGCTGACCGCCTCGCCCCGCCGGTTCCAGAAGGGCCGGCCGGTCACCGAGAAGTGGAACGCCGCCGTGTTCGGCCCGGCGTTCCCGACGTCGGACGACCCGGGCCGGTGGGGCCGCCGGTACGGCGACGACATCGCGATCGACGTGCCGCTGTTCACCGACCAGGCCGCCGACCGCTTCGGCTACTCCCGCGTCGAGGAGGGGTGGACCAGGCTGCACCGGGACGGCGAGCTGATCGCCGAGCAGGCCGTCGAGGGCAACCTCACGGCGCAGGTGCCCGCCACCCGAGGCGCCTACCGGCTGCACACCTCGGCCGACCGCGCGGGGCTGTCGGAGCTGTCCACGCGGATCACGGCCGACTGGGAGTTCACCTCGGAGCACGTCGAGGGCCGGGAACCGCGGGCCCTGCCGCTGCTGGCGGTGCGGTTCGCGCCGTCGCTGGACGACCGGAACCGCGCGCGGGCCGGGCGGCCGTTCGCGTTCCCGGTGTACGTGCAGCGCAACGACACGACCCGCACGTCCGGCGTGCGCACCGCCGTGCAGGTGTCCTACGACGACGGGAAGACCTGGAAACCCGTGCCGCTGGTCAAGCTGGGCGAACGCTGGGTCGCGACCGTCGTGCACCCGGCCGGCGCGCGGTTCGCCTCGCTCAAGGCCCAGGCACGTGACGGCGCGGGCAACTCGGTCGACCAGACGATCATCCGGGCCTACGCGCTGGGGTGAGGCCCCTTCGGACCTGCTCGGCGCTCAGCCGAGCAGGTCCAAAGGATTGTTCCGCACCCGTTCCGGCCAGTCCGACCCCACCAACCCCGCCGCGGCGCAGCCGGGCTTGCGCTCGGCCTGGTCGGCGAACCGCGCCAGGAACGCCTCGGCGAACCCCAGCCGCGGGTAGCGGTCGACCACCTCGGCCCGGAAGTCCGGCGGGAACTCCGGCAGCCGGGACCCGGACACGTCCGCGCTCACCGCGACCTGCAACAGGTGGCTCTCCGGGTCGTCGTCGGCGGGCACGTCGTCGCGCATGTGCAGCACGATGACCTCGCTCAGCCGGTTGCGCCGCGCCCGACCCCACCCGGCGCCCGCCGCGAACACCCTCGCCAGGTGCCCGCCGGCCTCCTCGAACGGCAGCTCGTGGCTGTCGAACGGCGCGGTCAGCGCCAGGTCGTGCAGCAGGGCCGCGACGTAGAGCAGCTCGCCGTCGTGGGCGATGTCCACTTTCGCGGCGTACGCCTTCGCCCACGTGTAGGACCGCAGCGAGTGGTGCAGCAGCCACGGTTCGGCGTACTCCTGGCACACCTCCAGCGCCGCGGCGGACGCCCTGGAGTCGGGTGCGGTGAAGAAGTCCACGCCCGCAGCGTAGATCAGGTCGGGCCGACCGGTCCGTCCTCACAGGCCGTGGCGGCGGTCGCCTCCCACCAGCTCGGCCACGGCCGCCTCGGACCGCGCCGAGAACGGGCCGCGCAGGGCGGCGACGGCCCGGCGGGTCTCCTCCGCGACCAAATCGGCGTTGATCTGGGCCCCCGCCGCCGCGCCCGCCGCCGCGGAGGCGCCGACCTGCGCGACCGGGTCGGTGACGTTGCCCGCGACCCACACGCCGGGCACCTCGGTGAGCCCGGTCGGGTCGGCGGGGACGTGCTCGCCGATGCCCCTCGGGTGCTCGACGGCTTTGAGCCCGAGCCCCGCCAGGAAACCGGCGCGCGCCACCATCCGCGGCCCGACCGCCAGCGCCTCGCGGGCGAACACCGCGCCGTCGGCCAGCCGCACCCCCACCAGGCGGTCGTCGGCGACCTCCAGCGACGCCACCTCGCCGGGCACCACCCGGATGCCGCGCGCGGCCAACTGCTCGGCCTCCTCGCCCACCGGCGGCGGCGCGGTGTGGGAGAGCAGGACGACGTCGGCGCTGAGCTGCCGGAACATCAGCGCCTGGTGCACCGACATCGGGCCGGTGAGCAGCACGCCGATGGCCCGGTCGCGCACCTCCCAGCCGTGGCAGTACGGGCAGTGCAGGACGTCCCGGCCCCACCG
>NZ_JBHWIE010000523.1:0-3913 GCF_042732085.1 Actinosynnema sp. NPDC059797 | reverse complement strand
GCCGCCGGGCACGACCGGGTGAGGCACGGCGCGCGTCACACCATCGGGTGGCTTTCCACCCCGTCTGGAAACGGGCGCTGACCAGTGGGAACCTCGAGACCAGGAGCACGTCACCCGCCCGGTCGCGCACTGGACCGGCCCACCCGGGGCCCCACCCCGCGAGGGCCGGAGGCGACCGCGGTCCGCGGTGGCCGGCGGGAGGGCGGTCGACGGTGGCACGAGCGAGGTACTGGCTGCTCGGCGCACTGGCCGGGGTGGCGTCCGTGGTCGGCGCGGCGGTGTTCCTGGAGATCACCGGCGCGCCGGACCTGCCGGGCCCGCCCGGGACCGGCCCGCTGACCGTGGTGTCCCTGGGTGACAGCACCCTGTCCGGCGAGGGCGCCGGCGACTACTCCCCGGAGACCGACGGCACGCGGGGCAACTGGTGCCACCGCTCCACGAACGCAGCGGTCAACCGGATCGACGTGCCCGGCGTGGAGGCCAAGGTCAACCTCGCCTGCTCCGGGGCGTCCACCGAGGACGTGGTCCTGGACGGGACCATGCAGTGGACCGAGCCCAGCCAGGCCCGGCGGCTCGCCGAGCTGGCCAGGACGCACCGCGTCGCGGCCGTGCTGGTGGCGGTCGGGGCCAACGACGACCCCCGCTTCTCCCGGCTCATGACCGAGTGCCTGAACGCCAGGATCCGGCTCGGCACGCCGTGCCACGACGCGGTGGAGCGGGACTGGGGGCAACGCCTGGACGCCGTGGTGCCGAAGGTCGAACGCGCGCTCCGCGACATCAGGCGCGTCCTGGCCGACGAGGGCTACCGGGACGGCGACTACCAGCTCGTGCAGCTCTCCTACGCCTCGCCGCTCGCGCCCGGCATCCCCGAGGAGCTGCGCAACCTCAGCGGCTGCCCGTTCCTCACCGACGACCTGGCCTGGATCCGGGACCACGCCGTGCCCGACCTGTCCGCCGCGCTGCGCGAGGCGGCCGACCGCGCCGGCGCCCGCTTCCTGGACCTGTCCCGCTCGGGGCAGGGGCACGAGGCGTGCACGGGCGGCGACGACCAGGAGAACGAGTGGTTCACCCGGCTGACCCTGGACTGGGACGGCTTCAGCGACGCCGAACGGGCCGAGCACGCCAGCGTGGAGTCCTTCCACCCCAACGCCGAAGGGCACCGGCAGGTCGCCGGCTGCGTCGGCCTGTTCCTCGGCACCGTCGACCGGGAGGCGGCGTGCGTGCCGGGCGAGGACGGCGCCCTCCACCTCACGACGGACGTGGACGGCGGGTCGCGGCGCGCGGCTGACGCGGGACACCCCCGATGAGGTGGCGGGGCGAGGCGGCGGGACGGCTGGGCCGCGGGGTGAGGCGGCCAGGTGAGGTGACCGGGGTGAGGTGACCGGGGTGAGGTGACGCGGCTCGGTGAGGTGACCGGGGCGAGGTGGTCGGGCGGGCGGGCGTCGGACTCGGCAGACTGGGGGCTCGGCGGACCGCGGGCTCGGCACACCGCGGTGACGGGCACGGGAGGGGTGGGACGTGGGGCTCGGCAAGCCGGTGAAGCGGGCGGCCCTCGTCACGGCGGGCGCGCTGCTGCTCGTCGTCGGCGCGCTGCTGCTGGTGCTGCCCGGACCCGGGTTGCTGCTGGTGCTCGCCGGGCTCGTCGTGCTGGCCGGGGAGTTCCCCGCCCTGGAGCGCTACGTGGACCCGGTGCGGGACCGGGCGATGAAGGCGGCGGAGGACAGCGTGTCCTCGCCGCTGCGCGTCGCGGTCTCGGTGACCGCCGGGCTGCTGCTGATCGCGGCCGGCATCACGTGGGGCCTGGTGGCGGCTCTGCCGTTCGGCGGCTGGGGCACCGGGTCGAGCCTGATCCTGTCCGGGCTGGTGCTGCTCGCGCTGCTGGTCTGGAGCCACCGCCGGGTCAGGGCCAGGCGCGCGGCGAGCGGCCGGTAGCCGCGCGGGCTCACCGCTCCTCCCGGACCTCCCGCGCCTCGACCAGCTCCCGGTACCGCTCGGTGTCCGCCTCGGTCCAGCCGGGCGGTTCGAGGATGTGCGCCCAGGCCTCGGCGGTCTCGGCCGGCCCGTAGTGGTGGCCCTGCCCCGGCGGGACCTCCGTGGAGAACACCAGGTCCATGGTCAGCTGCCAGAACGTGATCGCGGGCAGCCAGGTCATCTGCGGGCTCACGTCGGGCGCGCGGGCCTCGCCGAGCCAGTCGGGGCGGCGGGTGAGCAGTTGCGGCGACCACCAGACGACCGGGTCCGTCGAGTGCTGGAGGTACACCACGCGGCTGCCGCCCCACGGCGCGGCCAGGTCCAGGTCGTCCGGGTGGTCGGCGAACCGCACCGCGGCGCCGGAGTCCACGACGGGCAGCCGCTGCGGGGTGCCCGGGTCGCGGTCGGCGGTCAGCTCCTCCCACACCCGCGTCGAGTTCGGGGTGCCCGTCCACAGCGCGCCGGAGGTGCGGGTGGTCATGTCCTGGAGACCGCTGAACGCCGCCTGGCCGCCGTAGGCGCCGAGGCTCTCGCCGTAGACGACGAGTTCGGGCCTGCGGTCCGGTGGCCGCCGCTCCCAGGTCGCGTAGACCTGGTCGAACAGCTCCGAACCCGCCACCTGCGGGCTCTCCCGGTCGGCGACGAACGCGGCCCAGCTGGGCAGGTAGGAGTACTGGAGGGCGGCGATCGCGGTGTCGCCGCCGTGGACGTACTCCAACCCCTCCGTGGCGCCCGGGTCCACCCAGCCCGTGCCGGTGGTGGTGACGACGGCGATGACGGCCCGGTCGAACGCGCCCGTGCGCTCCAGCTCGGTCACCACCAGCGCGGCCACCTCGGACAGCGAACCCGCCGACGACAGGCCGCCGTACACGCGGATGGGCGTCCGGGCCGGGCGCCCGGTGAACGCGCTCAGCTCGGCCGCCGTGGGCCCGCCGGCGACGAAGGCGCGGCCCTCCTTGCCCAGCGACTCCCACGGCACCAGCGAGTCGGGCGACCCCGAGCGCTCCGGCGCGGTCGGGCGCACCACACCGGGGTGGTCGCCGCTGTCGGCGGTCGCCGCGAGCCGGTTGACCACCGCGAGGAAACCGTTGACCAGCGCGCCGTCCACGAACAGCACCGCGAGCACGGCCACCACCACCGCGCCGGTGAGCCGGGCGAGCCGCGGCGGCACGAACCGGGCGCCCGCGGCCGCCACCCGCCGCGACGCCGCGCGCAGCACCAGCCCGACCGCCCGGAGCCCGCCCGCCACCACGACCGCGACGCCCAGCACCAGCCCGTAGTAGGTCTGCTCGTCGGTCCGCACGCCGACCAGCTCCCGCACCTGTTCCTGCCAGTGGGCACCCAGGAGCAGCGACGCCGGGATCCAGATCGCGGTGCCGACGGCGAACAGGACGTTCCCGCGCCACCGGGCCCGCTCCGACCACACCGGGCGGAAGCCGAGCCACCGGGTCAGCCGCACCAGGCCCACCCCGATCAGGTAGCCCGTGGCCGAGCAGATGCCCGCGGCCACGCCCTGGAGGTACCAGGGGCGGGGCAGCAGCGAGGGCGTCATCGACCAGGCGAAGAACAGCAGCGCGAACACCAGGCCGACGCCGCTCAGCGACCGGCGGTAGCGGGCCAGGGCGTCGCGGACCGGGTTGCGGCGCGGCGCGTCCGGCGCCTCGACGGTTGTCGTGACGACCTCCCGGGGTGCGCTGCGGGCTTCGGCAACCGCCTGGTGTGGGCCGCACCAGCGGCGATGCCGACCGGTGGTGATCGCAGCCTAAGGCAGGGAGGCTGGGCGCCGCCGGCGAGTTGCGGACAACCGCAGCCCGGACCGGCGGGGGTCGGGCGCGGCCGGTCCGGTCACGGTGGGTGGTCGCCGACGGCTGGGCGACCGGTGGCGGAGGGGCGCCGACCGCGTCACCCGGACGACCCGACCGCCCCGGGACCGGTAGGGGCC
>NZ_JBHWIE010000522.1:0-3919 GCF_042732085.1 Actinosynnema sp. NPDC059797 | reverse complement strand
TTGCGGGGCTCGGCGTGGCCGCGTGGGCTTGGCGCCGGCGGGGGTCCCGGGTGATGGTCTGGCCGCTGTGGCGGTTGGGGGCGGCGCGCCTCGCCCCCCCCGCCCCCCCCCCCCGCGACCGGCCCGCCCGATCAGGGCGCCGTGCAGGCCGAGCCGTCGGGGGTAGGCCGGGTGGTGGGGCGTTGGTGTCGTTCAGATCGGCGGTGAACACGGAGCCCCGGTCGCACCCGAGGATCAGGTGCGGGTCCACCTCTGGTTGGTGCCACCGTGGCAGTCCCAGATGATGACCTTCGTCCCGTTGGCGGTGGCGCCGCCGTTGACGTCCAGGCACTTGCCCGACGCCACCGCCGTCACGCTGCCGTCGGTGTTGAGGCGGAACTGCTGGTTGGTCTGGCCGTTGCAGTCCCACAACGTCACGGCGGTGCCGTTGGCGGTGCCCCGGTTGTAGACGTCCAGGCACTTCGTGCCGTCGTAGGCGCGCAGCTCACCGGCCGCGGTGGTGGTGAAGCGCTGGTTGGTCTGGCTGTTGCAGTCCCAGATCTGGGCCAGGGCGCCGTTGGTCGGCGTGCTGCCGGGGATGTCCAGGCAGCGGCCGGAGCCCTGGCTCACCAAGGAGAACGACGTGGGCGCCGGGCCCCCGCCGCTGACGACGTACACCGCCGTGCCGTGCGCCGGGACGCTGGCCGAGATCGTGCCGGAAGTGGTGGTCGTGCCGTTGGTCCAGGCGTCGCGCAGCGTGAACGAGCTGCCCGACAGACCGATCGCGCTCGCCGTGGTCGAGACGGTGGTCGTGCCGCCACCCTGGTTGAACAGGGCGACCGCGACGTTGCCGTTGGCCAGCCGCTTGGCCAGGACGCGGCGGGTGCCGTCGTTGGAGACCTGCACGGCCTGCAACCCGAGCGGGTCCTGGTTGATGGCGATGAGGTTGGCGTTCTTCAGGATCGTCTGCGTGGCGGCGTCCATGTTCCGCAGGTCGTTGCCCGCGATGAGCGGCGAGGCCATGACCGCCCACAGGGCGAAGTGGCTGCGCATCTCGGTGTCGTTCATGCCGCCGCGGCCGACCTCCATCATGTCCGGGTCGTTGAACCCGCCGGGCCTGGCGTAGGACGCCAGGGGCACGGTGACGTTGACGATGTTCTGGATGCCCATCGGGTAGCCGTTGGTCTGCCCGGTGTCCCACTTGTTGGTGATGTCCTCGGTGGTGCGCCACATGTTCGCCACGTCGCCCCAGTTGCGCCGGGGCCCGGTCTTGTCGTGGATGCTGTTCGAGTTGATGCTGTAGACGATCGGGCGGCCGGTGGCGCGCAGCGCGTCGCGCATCTTGGCGAACGTGCGCACCTGGTCGTCGATCGTGCCGCTGGGCGAGCACCAGTCGTACTTGAGGAAGTCCACGCCCCACGCGGCGAACTGGCGGGCGTCCTGCTCCTCGTGGCCCAGCGCCCCGGTCGAACCGGGGTAGGAGTTGAAGTACTGGGCGCACGTCTCGGCCAGCGGCGCCTGGTAGATCCCGAACTTGAGTCCCTTGCCGTGGATGTAGTCGCCGAGCGCCTTCATGCCGCTGGGGAACCGGCTGGGGTCGCCCTGGAGGTTGCCCGCCGAGTCCCGGTTGGGGTTCATCCAGCAGTCGTCCACGACGACGTACTCGTAGCCCGCGTCACGCATGCCGGAGTTGACCATCGCATCGGTCATCTGCCTGATCAACGTCTCGTTGATGTTGCAGCCGAACGTGTTCCACGAGTTCCAGCCCATCGGTGGGGTGCGCGCCACACCGTTCTCCAACGCCTGCGCGGACGACGTGTGCAGTACCGCCGTCACGGCGGACAGCAGCAGCGTGCCTGCCGCCAACAGCGTCGCCGTCCTGCGGGGACGGGGAAGTCGTGTTGCTGTCACCTGGTTTCACTCCTCGGTGCGTACGACGTTCCGGCTGCCACCCGTGCTGCCGCACGGTCGGGCGAAGAGTTGCCCGATGCTCCGGAATTCCGGGTTGGACAGATCCGCCGGCGCTCTGTGACGGGGCGGCTTCCGCCAGCGGCGCCCGGCTTCGACGAGACAGTGTCGCATCCGTTGTTCGCGTTCACAAGATGGTTCGAGGGGAGGAGTGTTCGCTTGGCCGAACCCACCTGCGAATACGTGATTGCGAGGCCGGATTGTTCGACGACAATTCGACGACACGAGGCGAAGGTGAGCGCTAACAATTTAGCTGAGTTAGTGCGTTGACTCCCTACCCTCTCCATGGCTACATTGGCCCGTGAGTCACGGCCCCGCGATCCGGTGCGGCACTCGCGGCGACCTCCCGTCAATGACGACGTTGGGAACTGCCATGCGAACACCTCTCCCGGCGCGAATCCGCGCCGCACCCGTGCCGTGCACGCTCGGCCGTGCCCACGCGATCGTCGCGCAGCCGATTCCCGAACCGCGCGTACCGCAGCGGTCGCGTTGACCCGGGGGAGAGGACGTGGACGACAGCCGGCCGGCCCGTCCGCGCAGCGGTGATCGATCGCGCGATCACTCCACCCCGGCATCCGACGATGGCCGAACCCCGTCAAGACCAATCTCTTGGAGGAACCGTGGAACCACGTCGGAACCGATCCGGAGACCCGGGTTCGGGCCTGCTGCGGCGGCGGTCGTTGCTGGCGGCAGGTGCCGCGCTACCGGCGCTGGCGGTGGCGAAACCCGCTTCGGCGCAGACCGGTGTGCTCGTCGAACCGTCGGTCGTGCAGCAGACGATCCTCGGGTTCGGCGGCATGAACCACCCGGGCTGGATCGGCGACCTCACCGCCTCCCAGCGCGAGACGGCCTTCGGCAACGGCGCGGGGCAGCTGGGCTTCACCGTGCTGCGCATCCCCGTCCCCGAGGACCGCGCCAACTGGAGCCGTGAGGTCGCCACGGCCAGGCGTGCCGGTGAGCTCGGGGCCAAGGTCTTCGCCTCGCCGTGGAACCCGCCGGCGTCGATGATCGAGACCTTCTCCGGCGGCAGGCGCCTGCGCTACAACGCCTACGGCGCCTATGCGCAGCACCTGAACGACTTCTCCACGTTCATGCGGAACAACGGGGTGAACCTGTACGGGATCTCCGTGCAGAACGAGCCGGACTACGCGCACGACTGGACGGCGTGGACCCCGGCAGAGATGGTGAGGTTCCTGCGGGAGAACGCGGGCTCGATCAACACCAGGGTCATCGCGCCCGAGTCGTTCCAGTACCTCAAGCGGACCTCCGACCCCATCCTCAACGACCCCGCCGCGCTGGCGAACGTGGACATCATCGGCGCCCACCTCTACGGCACCAGGACGGAGGACCTGCCCTACCCGCTCTTCCGCGAGAAGGGCGGCGGTAAGGAGCTGTGGATGACCGAGGTCTACCACCCGAACAGCTCCGACTCGGCCGACCTGTGGCCGCACGCGCTCGACGTGGGCGAGCACATGCACCGCGCACTGGTCCACGGTCGGTTCCAGACCTACGTGTGGTGGTACATCCGCCGCTCGTACGGCCCGATGCGCGAGGACGGGCAGATCAGCAAGCGCGGGGCCAACATGGCCCACTTCTCGAAGTGGGTCCGCCCCGGCTACCAGCGGATCACCGCGACCGCGAACCCGCAGTCGAACGTCTACATCACGGCGTTCAAGAGCGGGTCCAGGGTCGTCATCGTCGCCATCAACAAGAACTCCTCGGCGGTGTACCTGCCGTTCACCGTCCGGGACATCGCGTCCGCGGCGATCCCGACCTGGGTGACCACCGCGACGCGGACCCTCTCGCAGGACACGACGGTCACGATGACGAACGGCTCCTTCGGCGCCCAGCTGCCGGCCCACAGCATCAGGACCTTCGTCATCGGCTGACGGCCGCCGCGGGCTCCGCGAAGACCTGCGACGCGCCGGTCGAGCGGCCGGCCCGGTGGACCGGCCGCACGTCGGCGCGGGGG